>CAKNPW010000017.1 GCA_930990555.1 uncultured Clostridium sp.
GCCCTAATAATTTTTGTACTTGTTCTATTGGCATACCTTTATCAATAGCCATAGTCGCCATCGTTCTTCTAAATTTATGTGGATGAACTTTATTTATATTAGCTTCTTTCCCTAAATTTCTTATTAAAATTTCTATCCCTGATATTCCTAGTCTATTATAAGGTTTTATAAGTGATACAAATAATGCTTCATTGTCATCAGTTCTTGTTTCAAGATATTTCTTTATATACATTTTACTCTTTGCACTAAAATAGACTTCTCTTTCGCTATTACCTTTACCCAAAACAATACAACTTCTTTCTTGAAAATTCATATCTGCTATATTTAATCTTGTAATTTCTCCTACTCTCATACCAGTAGATATTAATAGTTCTAAAATTGCTAAATCTCTTACATTTGAACAAGTATCTCTTAATTTTTCTAAATTTTCATCTGTTAAGGTTTCTTTAACTCTTCTAGTCGTTTTTACTTTACGAATCCTTCTAACTGGACTTTTTACAATATAATCTTCATTTTCTAACCATGCAAAGAAACTTGATAATGTTCTCCTTATATTGTCTATTGTTACCATACCTGCTGATGAATTGCTTTTATAATCTGCTAAATAATTTCTTAATGTTTCAGTAGTAATCTTATCTATAGGAAGATTTACAGTATCGAGCATTTTATTTATATTGTCTTTATAATAATTTAAAGTTCTAATTGAACATCCTTCAATTTCTTTAGATGATATAAATCTGTTCAAAATTTCTTTATTATTCCTTTGCATTTCTTGCTTTTGACTTTGTTCAAGTACTTCAATTCTATAATAAATGCATATTTCTGTAAGTATTTCTTTTAATTTTATTCTTTGGTTATTGTCTAAAAAACTCATAGATTTTTCAACTACTTTTTCAACAAATAACTCTTTCAAATAAATTCCCTCCCTAACTTTTTTAATTTTTTGCATTATGTAGAACTATACTTACATTATACTATATTTATATTATTTTACATAATATAAAAAGACGTATATATTTAATATATCCATCTTTTATATGCATTTCTAATTATTTGTTTCTACCTTTTTAATATTTATCAATTTCTGTTCCATTTTTTAAATAAACTTTTATCTGTCTTATAATATGAGGTATATTATAGTTTCCTGCAAATTTAGAATTATCCAATAATTTTTCGTTTATAGTTACCCATTCTAATTTATTTTTTTCTTCTACCAAAGTTACTTCATGTTTTAAAATACCATAATAAACTTGTATATTATTTTCATATTTAAAGTAGTTCAAATCCATAAAATGTTCTAATTTTATATCTTTGTTAGATATTCCTGTTTCTTCAAATAATTCTCTATATGCTGCTTCGTTATTATTTTCATTTTCTTCTATTTTACCACCAACAAAATTATACAATCCTTTATATGGTTCTTTAGCTCTAATACAAAAAAGTACTTTTTCTAAATCATTATTAAATACCACAATTAAATTTAATTTTCTCATGTTCTACTCCTTAATTTAATAATTCAACCTCAGCGATAAATTACTATTTATCGTTATAGTAACATAAAAGAGAAAATTATTCTATATCTATTCTAAATATATAGATTCATTTTTACAGTACTAATTGATTAGTATACAAAAAGGAACCACTTAAAGTGGTTCCTAAACATAATACTTAAGATATAGTATTTTATTTTATCTTAACTTAGCTGTTACAACTAATTTTATAGCTACTTATTTTTTTATTTCATAATATTGTTTTTTGTAACACATTTAATAATAATTTTATTCATATCTTCAATGGAATCTTGACAATCACCTTTTACCCATTCTTCTATTATAGCACTAATTCCTTTAAAATAAAAACTTATACAATACTTTTTTTCGCTATCTGGTATTTTAAATCTATCCAAAATGGGTACAAATATATATTTTTCTAAACTACTATATTTCTCAAAACATTGCATTCCTTTTGGATTACAAAAAGAAGCCTTAAATATTTTTTTATTTTCTTTTATGAAATTAAGATATGGTATTAAATATTTTTCTTGTATTAGGTTTAAAGATTCAAGTGGCAAGTCCTTAATTTTATTAATAAATTCATTAGTATTTCCATCAAAATACTTAACAAATTTCCTAATTATATATTGCATTGTTTCTTCCAACAAATCATCAACAGATTCGTAATGCAAATAAAATGTTGATCTATTTACACCTGCTTTTTCACATATTTCTTTTACTGTAATAAACTCTATATCTTTTTTTTCAAGTAAATATATTAATGCTTCATCCATTAAAAGAGCAGTATTAAAATACTTACTTTCATTCTTATTCATCTAATACTGATCCTTTCTTTTTAAATATTTTCATTTGATATTTCATTAGCTAATCTAATTATATCTTGTGAATATTTTTTCTTTGATTCTTCAAGTATTTTTTTATAAATCGGATAATTAAATCCTACTCCAATAAATCCTATAATTCCAATTATTATTCCTAGAATTATAAAATTTCCATTTCCTATAACATCCATTGATAAACACATTCCAAAGCCAAGTACTAACGCCATAATTATTCCAAACGTATAAGCAAATACATTTGCTGGTAATTTTGCCCTTCTATCTAATTTTTTTAGTGCTATTACTTTTGACTCTTTTTTTACTGAATATTCATTAGCAATTTGTTCAGCATAAATTTTGTTTGTATCCATAATTAATTCCTCCTTTTTTTATTCTAAATCAATTATAATAAGATTCAAATTTAAACTGAACAACAAAAAACACAAAATGTGTTGATTTTAAAAATTTTGAGAGTATTATTTTGAAAAGGTAAAATTGTATTTTATCTTTCAATTAATTTTTATATTCTTCTAAAGCTTCTTCCAAAATATTGCCAAACTTATTTATATAATTTTTAGTATATTCTGTCATATTCTCTGGCAAATTATCTATTTTAAACCACTCTAATTTTTTAGATTCATTATCATTTATTTTTAAATCATTATGATATTTTTTTATTACAAATATTGCTGTGATATCATATAATTTATCCCCATTTGGATATTCTCTGTATGTATCCTTCCCAGATAAAACTTTAATTAACTTTAATTCGTCAACTATTAGATTAGTTTCTTCTTTTAGTTCTCTTATTGCAACATCTTCAAAACTTTCACCTAACTCCATAGCTCCTCCTGGGAACCCCCAAGAATTATAGTCAGTTCTAAGTTGCATTAAAACCCTATCTTCATCATTAAAAACAAATAATCCTACCCCAGCAGTAAGTATTGGTTCATGTCTAACATATTTTCTTAAATCACTTATATATCCCATAATATTCATCACCTAAAAATAACTTTTTAATATAATAACATAAAATACTCAACTGTTCTAGAATAAAATATCTTATATTTAAAAAAGGAACCACTTAAAGTGGTTCCTAATCTTCATCCTACATTTTCTTTGTAACTACATGTAGAATTTTGAAAATAAAAGGGGATGTTTATGCTTCTGTATCGCTACATTAGCAAACTTAAGATAAAATGATTGATCTTAAGTTTGTTTTTATTATACTTATATAAAGTAACAAGCAAGTATCTTAATTGTGAATCTTTTGTAAAATTATTTAATTGTTTGGAAAGAAATAACCTGCTGTCATATCCAAGTAATTTAATCCACTATATTCTGGATATTCTGCTTTTATTTTAGCTTTAAACTCATCAGCATTAGCACAATCTTTAGCGATTTTCTTTAATTCTTCTAGATATTCTATTTTTGTATCTACATCTTTTAATGTTTCTGGTGTGTAGTGACTAGAAAGTACTAATGTATATCCTTTAGCTTTGTAATTCTTTAATTGTGCTATTATTACATCTGCATGACCTTCCCCTGCTACTATTGAGTGGCAATCATGTCCTAACATATGTGTATAAACACAACCTATTTGTGGGAATTCGATTTCAATATTTTCATCATGATATGTAATATTTAATTCAAATCCTCCTATATTTACTTTTTCATCTTTTAAAATATCTGTAATTTCATGATATTCTTTTGCAAATTTTCCTCCAAAAGATGTCTCAAATCCAGTTACTAAATTATGTATTGTTCCCTCTTTCATTGATTTTATTGTGCCTTCTGATGCATAGCCTTTTACATCTTTTAAGATTGTTCCACCATTTGGATGGTCTGAAAATACTTTTCCTACAATATTTTTTCCTAAACCTTTTACATATGTTTCGAATTCTTCTAAGTTATCATAAAATGCTGGAAATTCAACTAATAAAACATTATCTTTATTTTCTAAAATATAGCTTTCATCATACATTAAGTCATTTGTTTGATAAGCATGTAATTTAATTTCTCCAAAATCATAAACTTCCATATATCCCTTTTTTAAATCTATTCTTGTTTTTTCCATATAAATACACTCCTTTATTTAATTTTAAATATTTTTATTAGTAGCTACTTTGTTTTTCTTTTTCTGAATACATTTTAAATTCATTGTTTTTACTTGTAAAGTAGGCACTTTTTTGTAATATAGTTTCTTTAAAGATACTCTTGCCTATTTTTCTTAATTACATCAATAAAAATTTTTTAGCTTTATTTTGACTCTTATATTCTTTTTGAAACTATTGTGTATTTTTCTGGTTTTTATATTGCCTTTTAAAAATTGTTTGATATAATTTAATTAAGATTAAAAGTACGGAGTTGATATTATGAAAAAAGAACTACCAGCTTGTCCGGTAGAAATTACAATGGGGTTAATTGGAGATAAATGGAAAGTTTTAATTATTAGAGATTTACTAACTGGAACTAAAAGATTTGGAGAATTAAAAAAATCTTTAAATGGTATTACCCAAAAAGTTTTAACAAATAATTTAAGACAAATGGAAGCTTCTGGTCTTGTTAATAGGAAAGTATATGCAGAGGTTCCACCTAGAGTTGAATATTCTTTAACCGAAACTGGATGGAGTTTAAAGCCTATTTTAGATTCTATGGTGGTTTGGGGAAATAGTTATAGAGAAAAACAAAAATAGCAGATTTAACTATCTGCTATTTTTAAATTACTACCCTAAACTAATTATTCCTAAATGTTCTAATAAAATCTTAATTCCTATAAGAATTAAAATTATTCCTCCTATGATTTCTGCCCTCTTCTCGTATTTAATACCAAATTGATTACCGATTTTTACACCTATTACAGATAATATAAAAGTTACTACTCCTATTAAGATAGCTGCTAATACTATATTAGTTTGTAAAAACGCAAAAGTTATCCCAACTGCTAAAGCATCAATACTTGTTGCTATTGCTAAAACTACCATTGTTTTAAAATTCACGCTATCATTATACCCTTCAGAATTATTATCAAATGCTTCTTTAAGCATTTTTCCACCTATAAATACCAAAAGAACAAATGCTATCCAATGGTCTACTTTAGTTACTAAACCTTCGAATGTTGTTCCTAAGAAGTATCCTATAACTGGCATAAGTGCTTGGAATACGCCAAAATAAATCCCAACTATAATTGCTTTTTTCCAATTCATTTTTTTCATTGCTAAACCTTTGCATATTGAAACTGCAAAAGCATCCATAGCTAACCCTATTGCTATTAATAATAATTCTAAAATCCCCATATTTCTCTTCCTTTTATTTAAAATGTCAATGTTTAATATATTAACATATATTATCCCTTTTTGCAATTTTAAAGGCATTAAAATTTTTAATGCCTTCTAATACTTATTCTATATTTAATTCATTATAAATAAATTCAGCCTGTTTTTTACTAATTTCATCTGTGTAATGTACATGATCTCTATACATATTGTCATTTTTTAAATTATATGTAAATTTATATAAATCAATTATTCTTATGCCATTCTTTTTCATTATATCATTTGCAATTTCATTATATCTTATTACATCTTTATTATATCTATAACAACCTTCTTTTCTTTGTTGGTGTAAATTATCATCAACATGTGTTGAACTAATCCAAATAAATTCTTTTGCTATTTCTTTTCCAAGCTTTATTATATCTTCTAAATTTTTAGCATACTCCTCTTCTGGAACCTGTATTTTGCCTGTTACCCTATCTGTTCTAATATCATGTAGACCACAATTTACTAATAAAATATCAACATGGATATTTTCATTTTTCATTTTTTCCATATACGCTTTTACTCGTCTACTGTCCCCTCCGTTTGCTCCGAATGGATTATTTGGATCTTCTAATGCTATTTTAATATCTTCTTCTGAACCTTTTCTGCTATATTCTGCAACATTCTTAAATAATTCTTTTAAATATTTATGATAATATAACGAAATACTATCTCCTATAACAAATATACTTTTCATATTTTTCTCCTTTTTTACTAATTATTGTTCTTGCACTACATCAAACATAACTAAATCTTCATTTGTTACATTTGCAATAGAATGTGTACTACCCTTTGGACAATAATGACATTCTCCTTTATGTACAATCTCTTCTTTCCCGTCTAATGTGCATTTAGCTGTTCCACTTATAATGTAAATTATTTCACTACTTGTTTTATGAGTATGTTCACCAATTGAACAACCCTTTTCTAATACAGATTTCATTATTTTTATATTTTCATCCATAAACATATTAGCTTTTGTTATTCCACTACCACCATTTAATTCATTTATTCCCACTTCTTTTATTTCATCGAAATTAATCATTTTGTCCTCCTATAATTCTTTAATATAACATACATCACATGCAAAATGCTCTGTTTTAATTAATGGTTTTTCTAGTCTTTTAAATCCATATTTTTCATAAAACTTTTGTGCAGCAATCATATTCTCTAATGTTTCTAAATAACATTCTTTGTAATATTTTTTAGCATGATTTAATGCTGTTTCAATTAACTTATGCGAAACTCCTGTGCCTCTTGCAGTTGGTAAACAATACATTTTTTGTAATTCACACACCTCTGGGAGTTTGGCTATTTTCCCAATACCAACTCCTCCAAGTAATTTACCAGAAGTATCTTCAGCAACCCAATATTTATTTTCTGGTGTATTATATATTTCGGAAAATCTTCCTAAGTTTGGATCTGTCCATGCTGTGCCTTCATGATCTCCACCAAATTCAATTAAACATGACCTTATTATGTGTTCTATTTCTTTATTATCTTTTTCTTTAATTTCTCTTATAATATATTTCATTCACTCACCTTATTACATAAAATCAGAAGTAACATTTGAAATTTCTCCATTTTCATTTACAGTAAATTTTATTCTTATAAAAAATCCTTCTGCAGTCAATGAAAAGTCATACTCTCCACTTTCTAATTTTCCATATATATTTGTCCAATCACAAGTCTTTCTTACAGTGTCTTCTGCAGTATTTTCAGAAATTACTGTATCTTCACTATTAACATCTGAAACTTTTGTAGCTTCCTGCCAAAGTGGAATACCACTTCCTTCATATGATGATGTTGTATTGCCTGTTACTATTGGCATACTTGGTGCTTCTACTTTTTCGGCTTCTGGATTCTTTTTAAATAATGTATATGTATTTGTATATTCGTATTTATATTCATTTGTATCTTTTATCTCAAAAGATACACCTGTTTGTGTTACATTAATATTTGAAACTGATACATTATTACGTGAGCTATAAAAAAGTTTTAATGCCTTTTCCGGTATTGTAACATCACTATCTTCTTTTAGGATTTCTATTTTTAAAACCTTGGCAAAACTACCTGGATACATTTCATTTATCATTCCATTATAATAAACTCTAACCTCTTGATTTTGTTTATATTCATTAGTATCATCATCTGGAATACTTGCTGTCATTATATCATTTGAATCATCTTTATTTATAACTCCAAGATATGTGTCATCTACTCTTACTATTACAACATCCATTGTAGCAATTGCATCAGCATTATCATATGATATGCTATTTCCTGTAAGCTCATTATTAACTTCATTCGTTGTAAAATGCTTAACAAGTAAAATTGCTATTGCAACAACAACTAAAATTACTAAAATAATTATTAAAACCTTTAATCCCCTTTTCATATAAATCCCTACCTTTCTATCATTTAGACAAGTTTTATCTCTTGTTTTGTTAGGTTGATAATAACACTAAAGGAAGTAATTATCAATATAATTACTTCCTTTTATAAATCATTTTTCTACTATATTTAATCGCAAGCATTTACAATATTATTCATAATTTGCCAATAAACGCTAGTGCTTCCTTCATAATGACTAGTAATCGCTACAACTAAATTTAAATCTGGGACTACAAAAATATATTGTCCATAATGACCTTGGGCAAAATATGCTGGATAAGCATTTTCACCAAACGTTCTAACCTACCATTGATATCCATAATCTGCTGAACCTGATGATCTATCAAATTGAAGTGTTGTAGAATCATTTATCCATTGTTCAGAAATTATCTGTTCTCCATTCCAGTTACCATTGTTTAAATATAATTCTCCTAATTTTGCCATATCATATACATTCATTGCAAAACCATTTCCACCATCAGAAATTCCTTGAGGATCTGTACTACACTGTACACTATCCATATTAAGTGGATCAAATAAATATTCCTTTCCGAATTCATAAGCTGTTTTTCCTGTTGCTTGCTGTAAAATTGCAGATAACAAATGAGTATTTCCCGTAAAATAACTAAATACTGTACCTGGTCTTGATGTTGCTGGCCTTTCTAGTACATAATCTACCCAATTATCAGAAGCTAGCCATTCACTCCAGTTTGCTGTATCACTAGCATTTAATCCTGTTGTATGTGTAAGTAAATTCCATATTGTAATTTGACTTTTATATTCACTACCAGAATCTAGTATTTGTGGGAAATAAGTTGATATTGGCTCGTTTACACTTGGTATATATCCTTTGTCTATAGCAATTCCTATTAACGCTGATGTAACACTTTTGGAAGTTGATTGTAATGAAAACACACTATTTTGGTTATATCCGTCTTTGTAATATTCATCTACAATAACTCCATCTTTTACAATTACTTCTGCATTAATTGGATATGAATCTATAGTATCATGTACAGAATTAATTGCTGAGGCATTTATATTATGGTTATCTAATGTATCATGTTGCCATTCCCATGCTTGCTCTACTTAATCTGCTGACACATTTACTACTAATGTATTTGATTCATTAACTATGTTATTTATAACTGTATTTGTAATTTCATTTGTAGTACTAACTTCTGTATTATTTCTAAAAGCAAAGAAAAGTATTACAATTAAAATAATGATTATTAGTACTACGATTATAACTTTCTTTAAATTTAATTTCATATCTCACCTCGTCTATTCATTTTAGAAATAGGAATTATTCTATAACCTAAATTATAAAATAATTCCTATAAACAATTTTATTTGGCAAGCTGATTACAACTGTGTAGTAAATTGAAGGTTTAGATTACAGTTTAAGTGTACGCTTGCCTATAATAAAAGGGGATGTATATATGTGCTAATCACTGCTATTGTACTCACTGCAAATTCTTTAAAGTATTTAAGTAAGGCTTATTTAGCCAGCAATTAGCACATATGAACTTTAAGCCCCGTCCCTAAAGTTCAAACTGTATTGTAAACTATCTGTCCAATTTTTAATATCTGAGTCTGATGGATTAGATCTAAAACGTTGTCCATCTAACCAGTTACCAGAATTTGCTTCTTCTGCAAGTAAATCTCCACTATTTCCTAGTCCTGATGATGATGATGTGCAGAATGGAATAACTGTTTTTCCTGTAAAGTCATTTGATTTAACAAATGTATCTACTGGCCAAGCAGCTATACCCCACCATATTGGATATCCAATTAATACTGTATCATAGCTATCACAATTTTCTACACTAGTAGAAACAAGTTCGATATTTCTTAATGATTCATCTTCATGTTCCTGTGATACTCTTGAATTACTATCTGTCCAATCTAAATCATCAGAAGAATATTCATCTACTGGTTCAAGCTCAAAAATATCAGCTCCTAAATTATTTGCAATTTTTTGTGCAACTTCTTCTGTATGTCCTTGTGCAGAGAAGTATACAACTAATGTTTTTGCTGTTCCTGTTGTATCATCTTCATTTTCTGTTCCTACACTATTACTTGTTTGATTTTCTTCTTCTGTTTGCTCAGCTAAATTTTCTTGGTTATTGTTAGCATTTTCACTTTCGTTTGAATTTTGGCTTGTAAAATATATTACTCCACTAATTATTACTAATAAAATAATAACAACAATTAAAACTATAATTTTTTTACTCATTTTTTTCCTCCCATAATTTAATTTTCTTAATTTTATTTTCTAGAGTTTACTCCAAGTCAATAGCTTTTTTATTTTTTCACATAATGTTCACAATCTCATAATATAAAATTTAATCTTTAAATCTGATACAAATAAATTCAAAGCCAAAATAAAAAAACGTTCTTATGAACGTTTTTTATACTGCTTATCATTTTATCTATATTCTCCTGTAGGTTGTTTTTTTGACAAATCTGTAGTTAAAGCACTTCCTTCTTGTTCTATATCTTTCTCATCTAGCTGACATTTTTTTGTTATGTACTCTGCTAAATTCTGTATATTCTCATCCTCCATTTTGCTACAAATTGATTGGTCTGTATATAATCCTTTATTATATGTATCATAATCTGTAACCACCGAATCCATATATTTAATATATTCTGACTTTGTATATTTTTCAAATGTAGCACATAAATCCCTATTACTTAATAATGAATTCGTTATTGCTCTTGCAGTTCTACCATTTCCATCTATAAATGGATGTATTCTAACGAACCTAAAATGAAATTTTGCTACTTGTTTAATATATTCTTCATCAGACATTTGGCTTGAATTTTCTAGGAAATCTGCCATGTCTTTTGCATATAACTTCATTGCTTGTGGTACAAATTCATTTTCTAAAAGACCTACACTTTTTGTATTATTTCTTCCAAAAGTAACATTCGCACTTCTATATCCATCATCTTTTGTAAGTTCTTTATCTTTGTTATTTACAGTTCTATTTAAGTTTACAATTGTTTCTTCTATCTGTTTTGGATCTGGAACTAGCTCCGTGCTTAAAGCTTCTAATTGTTCGTCTATGTTTGAATAAATATTTTCAATTTCTGTTAATCTATCATTTGGATTTGGTATTCCAGCCATTATATCAATTACATTAACAGCCATGTTTTGTAACATTCCTGTATAGCTATTATGTATTTTTTCCCCTTTTTTTGTTATACCTGTTCCATTTATTTCATCAGTTATAATATCACTTTTAATTCTATCACTACCTAAAATATTCACTACAAAATATCTAGACATATTTTCTCTTTTTTCCTCATCCAAATCAGTGTATTTTTCTAAATATTTTGAATATCTTTTTTGTAATTCAGCAGTAGATAATTTTCTTGGCCTAAATGGGTTTAATCTTCTACTCCAAGCATGTCTTTTTGATAATTCTTCGTTTTCTTCGCAAAGACCTGCAACGTATGGCTTTATTATTTTTTCTTTTAATTCCTTTTCATTATATGTGCCAGTTAGTATATCTTTAAAATTATCTGGAAAAGGCTTTTCTATATCTAACTTTAACTTGCCTTGTTCATTAACTGCTTTAGTTACTTTAAGTTCTTTTGCTAGACCTAAAATTCCATTATCTCTCATTACTACTCCAGCTTGTACGGAACCTATTGTATTTCTATCACTCATCAATTGATTAACAATTTCTCTTATATGTCCTATAAATAGTTCGCTTTCGTATTTTTGTAGTTTTCCTTCTGAATTTCTGATAAGTGATTTACATTCATTTACGATAACATCTATTATTTTTCCTGTTTCTTTGTCATAGTAATTAGAAAATTTTCCACCAATCCCTTTTCCTGCTCGTAATAATTCTAATAAATTCTTTGCTTTTGCTTTTATCATAATTTTCTCCTATGTATATTTTGATATAATTTTATCATTTAACTAATTTTTATTCAATTTAAAAAGCTTATTTTATATAAATATATAAAATAAGCTTCTACTTCTTCATATTAGTATTTATAATTAAATTATTTTAGCTCCTCTAATTTATATAATTCCTTTAAAGGAATATTATTCTCTTCTGCTATTTTTTTCATGCTTTCATATTCAGGATATACATATGTTTCACTATTATTAGTTACTTTTTTTGCTCTTATTTTTCCATATTTTGTATCTATTTCTACAAATTCTCTACCTAATTCTGTTCTACTTTCAAAACGATATCTAATTCCTATTGTTGTTGTTTCCTTGAAAATAATATTTTGAAGTTTAAACATATCTTCTTTTCTACAAGCAACTGATAATCTATATGCTGGTCTATTTTTCTTCATAAATATTGGTGTATAAAATACATCTAAAGCTCCATTGGCAAATAATTTTTCTGATGTATATCCTAATATTTCTCCTGAACAATCATCTACATTTGTTTCCATTACCACAAAATTTTGATTTTCTTCTTGTATTTCACCATAGTATACTTTTAAAACATTTGGTATTTTTAAATCTTTTGATCCAGTTCCCCAACCAATTTTTTCTGTTACCATTGCAGGCAATGTTGTAAAATCTTCTGCAAGCTCTGCTATAATTGCAGCTCCTGTCGGAGTTACAAGTTCTGTATCTATATCTATTTGTCTAAACTTCACATTAGATGCTGCAAATATTTCACTTGTAGCTGGAACTGGTACAGCCATAGTTCCATGTGCACATTCTATAAAACCGTATCCATCATTAACAACGCTTGCAATTACTTTATCTGGATTAATTTTATTTATTAAAATTGCTGTTCCAACAATATCTACAATTGAATCAATTGCTCCAACTTCATGAAAATGTACTTCATCTAGTGGTTTATTATGAACTTTTGATTCTGCCTTTGCCACTTTTAAAAATATTCTTTTTGCCAAAGCCTTAGTATTTTCATCTAATGAACTATTATCTATAATATTGTTAACATCATATAAATTTCTATGTTCATGATGGTGATGATGTTCATGCTCATGTTCGTGAACATGAGTGTGTTCGTGATC
The DNA here is from genome assembly GCA_930990555.1 of uncultured Clostridium sp. Classification (GTDB taxonomy): domain Bacteria; phylum Bacillota; class Clostridia; order TANB77; family CAG-508; genus Merdicola. Next base: position 13,072 of record CAKNPW010000017.1, read on the forward strand.
ATGATGATGTTGCTCATGTTCTAATATAACATCAACATATGTTCCTGTAATACCGTTTTTCACTTGTTTAGAAATTTCTATTTTATACCCATCAACATTCAATCTCTTTAATTCTTCTAATAAATATCTTTCATCTCCTACAATTTCTAATAATGCTCCAAGTGTCATATTCCCACTAATTCCACTTGAACAATCAAAATATAGTGTTTTCATAAATTTATCTTCCCTTCTACATAATTTTACCTATTATAACATAAATATGATATATCATTTAGAGTTTACTCCAAGTCAATACTTTAACATATATTTTTACATTTATTCAAAAAAATACCCAGCCTTTCTAAGCTAGGTATCTATATTACTTATATTTCTCTTGAACTTCTTTTGGCATTTCATCAAACTGAACTTCTTCCCAATTTATGACTCCTCTAGTTAACATTACTTCTAATTTTATATATGCATCTTCTCTTAATTCTCTATTTGTTTTAAACTTTACTTCTTTTTCTTTGCCTTTCTCATTATATGCAGTTAGGGTATACTGATATTTCATATTATCTGTCGTGGAAAGACCCTCTATTTTGCTATTATCTATTTGTGTATAATATTCACTATTTTGAATAACCAATAAATAATATATTCCATATAAAAATAAAAAGAAAACTATTATTCCTATTACTACTGCAATCTTACCTTTTATACCATCCATTAGAATCATCCTCCTCTATGATAATTATAATGTTTGTTAAAATAATTACCATTTATTTACCTTACATTAACCTTACAGTTTTGTCATTAAGTATCTGTTGAGCCAAAATAGCTAACAATAGGTTCTTCATTACTTATAGTAGATCTATCTAATACAATACTTACAAAATCATGAGTTGCATTATTTAATGTTTCTACATTATATGCTAATCCACTTTTGCTATGAATTTCTGTAGTTTGATTTACAATAACGTTTTTAGTAAATATTTCATGATTATTAAAATATTCTGCATAAGGATCTTCAAAATTTATAGTTAATATTGCTTTTTCCTTACTAACTATATTTACCTTCTCTAGACCTACTCCCAATTCTGTTTCTTTAAAAGTTAATCCCATTAATAAGTCTCTTTCTAGTGTTTTGCCAGAAATATTTTTTGCAATGCCCATAATAAATTTATCTGTAGATTTGTCTATATCAATAACATCTCCTACTTCTATAATTGAAGTATCATTAATTCTTTCCTTTGTTCTAGCATTAACTAATTCAATATTATTCGTTATGGTAATTTCATATTTTTTGTTTTCATTTTCTATAAAACTAACAGTATTTCCATTAATATTAGTAATTTTTCCTATACCTAAAAAATACTTATCTTGTATATTGTTTACATCAATAATCTCATTAGTTGTTGTCATATTTTGTGTACTATTACCAATTTCTATATCATTTATATTTCCTACTGTATTAATCTTATTTATTTCATTAGTATCACTATTAGCATCTTTAACAGCTATAAGCACAAAAATTAATATACCAACTATTACTGTTATTCCTAATATCTTTAATATTTTCATAACTTCCCCCCATTATTAAATTTCATTCCAAGTTTTTCCATTATCTTCTGAACAATACTTTTTAGAATCTCCTCCATTATAATCCCCATCATTTCCTTGACCAACCTCTAAATAAAGTTTTCCATCTTCTATAGTTGGCAAGTGATAATAATCGTAAATCTGCTCATCACTTAAAGTAACTTTTGTAAAGCTTATACCTCCATCTTCAGAATAATATAGGTCAGAGTCATCCCCACTGGCATATGGCATTGTAACAAAAGCAATATTTTCATTTACAAACAATAGCTGGCTTCCACTTCTAAATGTACCTTCAGTCGGACTTCCAATTCCATTATTTATAGTCATCCATGTTTTTCCTCCATCTGTAGTTTTATCAATATGCCCAAAAGTAACTCCTCCTAAAGCATAATCTTCAAATTGTAATATAAAGCCTACATCTTTATTTAAAAATTGGATAGATTGGATATCTCCGTTATTAGCTAAATTAACTGTATTCCATGTATTGCCCTTATCATCTGAATATACTAAATATTTTCTCCCATTTCCAGTATAGAAAAATACTGTTTTTTCTTCAGAAATTATATAATTATGATCATTATAAGCTGATTTATCATTTGAAAAATCTCCTGGAGCCTCTATTATGTTTTCGCCATCATAACTAAAATATAAAATTCCATTATCTATTTTAAAATTATTAGCTTCTACTGTTATACCACTATAATTGTTTAAATTTTCATCCTTATATACTGTACAATATAATGTTTCTTTTATTGTCTTTTTCATCGAAATATCGCAAAATGTAATCGTTCCACCATTCTTTATATATGTAGTATCATCATCAATTTCGCAATCATCGTTTAATGCAATTACATATTTAGGAATATTCTCTTTGTAAAGAACTAATGCTGTAACACCATATTGTTTGCAATCACTAAATTCAAATTGTTCAGCTGTATCAGATCGTGTTACTTTTATTCCTTTTGAATCTACAGTTAAATTTGTATTACCTACGGAATCTGCCTGTGTTTGCCATCTTCCTAATAATGCATTAAATACATAATAATATGAGTCTGTTCCTTTTCTACTTCCATATGTTGCTACATAATTTCTTAAATTATCATCTCTATCTGTATAAGTTATATTGCAAATATCGTTTGTAAGCCACTGATGTTTTATATCTTCACTTACTGAATATTCAAATCGTTCGTCTGGTTTTGCAAATAAAATTAATTTGGCATATTTATATAGCCTAGTTTCACCATTTTCCTTATTCTGTTTTAGTACTAATTCATTTGAAAAATCGTTAGAAAAACTTAATATAGTTCTTATATTCATACCATTATTAATCATAAATGCTAAATTAATAATACTCAAAATAACTGCAATAATTACAGCAACAATCTTTATGGTCTTTAACTTTTTTAGTTGTAAAATAAGAAATGCAACTCCAGTTATCATTATCAATTCATTTACAATATAAAAAATTAAATCATTTATATATTCATATCCATTTGGCTTCATTATGCATAAATATCCTAATTGTAATAAAAGCATTAATACAAATATTATAATAGATAATATTTTTACAATTTTAATTAATTTTCTTTTTCTGTTTTCTTTCTTTTCTTTTTCATTAGTCACTTTCTCTACAGCTTCTTGTACTGCTTTTTCTACATCAATAGTATCCTTTTTTCCGATCTCTGCATTTAACACTTCTGATGCTGTAATACCAAAAGTTTCTGCTAATAAATTAATAATTGTAATATCAGGAAAACCTAAACCTCTTTCCCATTTTGAAACAGCTTTATCTGTTACATTTAATTTTTCTCCTAATTCCTTTTGTGTCATGTTTGCTTTTTTTCTTAAGTCTCTTATAAATCTTCCGAATTTTTGATTATCCATTTTTAGTCTCCTTAAAAGTTTTTTTGATATAAAAATGTTATCACTCTTAGCTATTTTTAGCAATCTACTTTTAGTAGAATTGTTATTTTTGCTTGAAATTTCGGTAAATCTAGTTTTCCAGATTTTTATATACAATTTTATTAGAAAAAAAATAAGCCACGATTAAATCGCGACTTAAAATTATTCGTTGAAATAGCAAATAGGGATTTTAAGGAACGTCCCCAAATCCCGAATGGGGGAAAAAAGGAACGTCCCCAAATCCCGAATCTATTTTAGTTTTTCTGCTACTTTTTCTAGTTCTTGTCTTATTTTTATGTGCTGAGGGCAAACTTGCTCACATCTACCACATTTAATACATTCTTCTGCTTTCTTAAGTCCGTGACCACTTACAAGCCAATCTTCTTGATGTTTAGCTGCTCCCATGTCATTATATAATGTTAAATAATTCATTGCTGTAAACGAACCAGAAATTCCTATTTTCATTGGGCATACCTTTGCACAATAGTTGCATGTTGTACATGGTATTATTGGTATACTATTCATTATTTCTTGAGCTTTCTTTATTGTAGCTTCTTCATCATCAGATAATTTTGTGAAATCTTTCATATAAGAAATATTATCTTCCATTTGTTCTATATTACTCATTCCAGAAAGTACTGTTATAACACCATCTAAACTTGCAGCAAATTTAATTGCCCATGAAGCAATTGATGTATTAGGATTTGCTTGTTTAAATACTTCTTGTACTTGTTCTGGTGGATTTGCAAGCATTCCACCTTTAACTGGTTCCATAATTATTACTGGTTTACCATGTTTTCTTGCAACTTCATAACATTCTCTAGATTTAATTGCAGGATTTTCCCAATCTGCATAATTTATTTGAAGTTGTACAAATTCCATTTCTGGATGTTTAGTTAATATTTCTTCTAACTCTTCAGGTGTTGAATGGAAAGAAAATCCTATATGTTTAATTTTTCCTTCTGCTTTCATTTCTTGAATCCAACTCCACATATCGAAATCATCAAATGCTTTTGTTCTAGATTCTCCTAAGTTATGTAATAAATAAAAATCAAAATATCCAGCACCTGTTTGTTTTAAAGAAGTATCAAATTGAGCAATTGCTTCTTCTCTAGTTTTACAATTTATCCATGCAGCATTTTTAGTTGCTAATTGGAACTTCTCTCTCGGATAACGTTCTACTAATGCTTGTCTTATTGCGTCTTCACTTCCTGCATATGCCCATGCTGTATCAAAATATGTAAAACCTGCATCTAAAAATTTATCTACCATTACTTTTGTTTGCTCTATATCTATTTTTCCATCTTTTTGAGGTAATCTCATTAGACCAAAACCTAATTTTTTAATTTCTTCACCTAAATCTCCCATTTTAGTCCTCCTAATTATAATTCTTTAATCCATTCGTCTATTTCATCCGGTGATGTAACTAATTGATTTTCGCTATAATCCTCTGTAAATACAATATTCATTTCTTTACCTATAACTGAATTTGGACATAAGTCTTTTATTTCTTTAAATGTATGTCCAAGCCATCCTGCATTTGTTGCAAAAGGCATAATTTTTTTATTACTTAAATCATTTTCTTTCAAAAACGTCCTTACAACAGGTGCTATTGTATACCACCATACTGGTGTTCCCAATATTATTTCATCATATTTAGATAAATCTAAATTTTTATTTTCTATTTCTGGTGTTTTTTTTGTACTTTCATTATTTTGCTCTTGTCCAACAACAGTATTATAGTCAGTAGAATATGGTTTTACAGGTTTTAATTCTATAATGTCACATTGTAATTGTTTTTGTATATCTTCGGCTATCTGTTTAGTATGATTAGTATAAGAATAGTATACTATTAATTTATTGCTCATGATTATCCTCCTATGGTTTTTCTGCAAAGTCTTTTAATTTGCCTTTTTCTATTTCTTCGTATTTTTCTATTTTATAATTTAATCTATCTAATGTAGCTTTTATGTCTTCTTGCTTTTTTAGTAGCTTTTCTCTTTGTTCTATTAATAATAATTTTCTTTCTTTTACAGTTTTTGTTCCTTGCCTAAATAAAGTTACATATTTTTTTAAAGTTTCAATTTCAAGTCCAGCACTTCTCATGCATTTTATAAATTCTATCCAACCACAAGAATTTTCATCAAAATCTCTTATACCATTTTTATCCCTTGGTACTGTCGGAATTAGTCCTTCTTTTTCATAATATCTAATTGTATCTGCTGTTAAATTATATTTTTTACTTACCTCAGATATTGTCATTCTACATCCTCCAAAATTTTATAAATTATTATATTGCTCATCTGTTACTGGCTCGCACCATTCATTATTTGTATTTTCTCCTGGTACCTCTATAGCTAAATGACTAAACCAACTATCTTTTTTAGCTCCATGCCAATGTTTAACATTTGCAGGAATTACAACTATATCTCCTGGTTTTAGACTTCTAGCTTCTTTTCCTTCTTCTTGATACCATCCTTCTCCGTCAACACATATAAGAATTTGACCACCATCTTTTGTAGCATGATGAATATGCCAATTGTTTCTACAACCTGGCTCGAATGTTACATTTGCTATAAAAATACTAGATTCACCTGGTTTTGTTAGTGGATTTAAATATGAATTTCCTATAAAATATTGTGCATAGTTTGAATTTGGCTCACCTAGTCCAAACCATCCACCATGTTCTTCTTTTGCAGGTTCGTCATCTGCATATACTTCTTTTGCCATATTAAATACTGCCCATGCATTTGGCCAACCAGCATAAAAAGCAGCATGTGTAATAATCTCAGCCATTTCTTCTTTTGTTATTCCGTTATTTTTTGCGTTCATAATATGATATTTTAAAGAACTATCTACTAATCCTTTTCCCATAAAAACACATATTGTTACTAAAGATCTATCTCTTAATGATAGTTTGTCTTCTCTTGACCATACTTCTCCAAATAATACATCATCATTTAATTCTGCAAATTTTGGTGCAAATTCACCTAATTGATCTCTTCCAGCAGTTTGTTTTTTCATAATTCATTCCTCCTTTTAAACTTTTTTTATAATAACACTTAAAGTTAGCTCTAAGTCAATATTATTTTTTAATCTATTAAAACTTTTTTGTTTTAATAGATTTTATTGCTAAATTCTAAGGCTCTTTTAATGGTCGTACTTTTGTCCATTCTTCTGGATCTTCCATTATCTCTTCTTTAATATGTTCTAAGTCCAAGTTTGACAAATCTTCTATAAATTTATCTATTAGTTCTTTAGATAAAATCTTTAATTTTTTATTCTTTACATCTGTATGTACATATTTTTTTATCCTATTTGGTAATTTTACACTGTATTTGGCTATAAGATATGGATTTAACAAATCATAGTCTGTATATATATCTGTTGACCAATATTCTATATATTTATTGTAAAATAAGTAGTCTGTTAATAAATGTAGAAAATATCCTCTATTAAAGCTAGTATCTATCTTATTTTCTTTTAAAAAATTATATAAATTAACTGATCTCATTTCATTCCAATAATGTGTTTTATATTTGTCATCTGTTTCATCTGGATAAATAACTCCATTTATAAATTCATTATATTTTTCGTTCTTATTTTTTTCTAAACATTTTTCTGCAATTGCTAAATGTATTACATATCCAGGCATAAGTTTTCCTCCTTTTTGAATTATATCATATTAGCTTTATATTTTAAACGTCCAAAATTCATTACATTCTTATCGATATATTTATAACAAAAGGCGGAGCTTTGGTTCATCGAACCAAAGCTCCTTCGCTTGAATTACATCAGTGCTAATTTATGAGCATTCGCAATTGCTCTTTTTAAAGCCCTCTGATGTTTTCTACAAAGCCCTGTTGACCTTGCAGGCTTCATCCGAGTTTCCTCGAAAACAAACTGCTGCAGTTCGTCAACCTGCTTGTAATCCGGGTTTTTATGTTGTTCACAATAATAACATTTTTTTCTTTTATTCATTTTGTACTCCTTTCATGATGTGTATCTTGTTGTTGAATCACTCTTGAACATATCTGCAAGAATATTTTCTGGGTTTTGTTTTAATCGAGCAAGATATTCAAACATCAACCGGTTTATCATGTTTTCATCGGTTAATTCCTCGAGTACTATTTGAATATCTTCCCAGGATTTACCTGGTGTGGTGAAGATTTTCCCTAAAGTATTCACAAAGATGTTAATTTTAAAATGCTGTTTTATATTTTTCATGAATACATATCTAGAACTTATGATTTCTTCCTCTGTCAACCCGAGTAAAACTCTTTGAGCATTTACAAATTCAAGCATGTCATTAAACTTTGCTTCGAACCTGTATGACCCGAAAAAGTCATTTATTCTTTCTCTTACAGCAGGATATTGATTTACCAGTTCTTCAATCCGTGAAATTCGTACTGGAACTGGACACATCCAGATTGTAGTATCAGCTTCATTCAATTGTTTAAGCATAAAAGCCCTCCTTTTAAGATAAAAAAAGTTATTAAGTTACTATTTGGCAATATGAAAAATATTAATTTTACTCACTTTTCAACATTTGCCATATGACTATTATATAACTGATTTACATAATTTTCAAGTACTATTCAATTTTATTTATCTTATTAGAATATATGTAGTCCATAACACTATCTGGATAATATTCGTCACAGAATCTATCTAAACTGCTATTTGCAGCAACACCTTCTATTCTTTCTCTTTGCCTATTTGCCGCTATACAAGAAATCCCAACATCAAATGCTAGTAATACTAATAAAATTACTGTTATTTGTTTTAAAGCTAATAAATCAATTTTATTTATTAATTTTTCTATAAAAGGATATACATATTTAACAAATAGCACTCCTCCTGTACCCCAATATAGACAATGTAATAAACTTGTTCTACCATTTAAATTAAACCATAAATTACTATAATCCCATGAAACCGTTCCAAAAAACTTTTCTTGGAAGAAAGAAAATAAATATTCTACAATTCCACCTAAAACCATAGTAATAATAAATATCTTTAAATTACCCTTATCTTTTATTTTTGAAATAACTAAATAATATGCCACTAAACCAACACCATATACTGGTATTAAAGGACCATATAATAGACCTTGCCTAGATGCAAAATGTCCATTTTGTATAATAGCTACTATTGTTTCTACTCCATATCCTATCATGCTTCCTATAATAAAAACCCAAAATATAATTAGTACAAATTTAAAAACATCTTTCCTTTTCATATATTATCACCTCAATTTACTATAAATTAGCATATAATCATTAATATAATTTTTATAATTTATTAAAATTATATTAATTTTTCGTAAATTGAAACATCGATTTAATATAAAAAAAGCTTACACTTTTGTAAGCTCTTTTATCATTATTATGAATTTTCTTTTTCTAGTTCAAGCAGTCTTCTTTTTAAATCAAGTCCTAATGCATATCCGCCTAATTTTTTATTCTCGTTTATTACTCTGTGACATGGTACAATTATTAATATTGGATTATTATGATTTGCCATGCCAACAGCTCTACAAGCTTTTGGAGTACCAATTTTAATAGATATATCTTTATAAGAAACTGTTTTTCCATATGGTATTTTTAAAAGTTCCTTCCACACTTTTTTTTGAAATTCTGTACCAATCAATTTAATAGGTATGTCAAACTCTTTTCTTTTGCCATCAAAATATTCTTCTAACTGCAAAATTGTTTTATCAGTTAACTCATTTTTTATTCCTTGCTCTTTTTCATTTTCTGCAGAAGTAATTCCAGTTATTGCATCATTATCATATTCAATTTTTAGTTTTCCTATTTTAGTATTATATACTGCAAACATTAATAAATTTCTCCATTTAATTTTTTATATTCGTTAAATAAATGTATACAATCTTCTCTATCTATTTGTTTTTCATCTAATAAACTCTTATTGTTTGTCTCTAAAAATTCATATATTGCATCATCTCTAAAACCAATTTCTCCTGCATCTTTTCTAGTACAAGCATAATATACTTCTTTAATATTTGCCCAAATAATTGCAGATAAACACATTGGACATGGTTCACAAGATGTATATAAAATATAGCCAGATAAATCATGTGTATTAAGCTTTTTACAAGCTTCTCGTATAGCTTGTACTTCGGCATGTGCTGTTGGATCATTGTTTTTTAGCACTTGATTATTAGCAACTGAAATAATATTTCCATCTTTATCTGTAATAACAGCTCCAAAAGGGCCTCCTTCATTACTCTTCATACCTTTTTCTGCTTGATCTTTTGCCATTTTCATATATTCGTTCATTTTATCCTCCTACATAACATATAATAATATCGTAAAAAATTGTAATAAACTTCCTAATAAAATAAATAAGTGAAATACTGAATGCATATATTTATGCTTCTTTCCTAATCCATACAGTATAGCTCCTATCGTATACGCTAAACCTCCTAGTAGTAATAGCACAAAACCTGCTGTTCCTAATAATTCTGGTAATAGGTTTATTTTAAATACAATGCACCAACCCATTACTAAGTAACAAATCATAGAAAACACTCTAAATTTCTTTATATCGATAGAATTTAGTATGATTCCTAATATTGCTACAAACCAAATAACTCCAAATATGGTCCAACCTAATGCAGTACTATACTCTCGTAAAGTGCATAATGCAAATGGCGTATATGAGCCTGCAATTAATAAGTATATAGAACAATGGTCTAACACCTGAAATACTTTTTTAGCTTTTCTTTTAGGATTTAAGCCATGATATATACTAGACATTGTATATAAAATTACCATAGTAACCCCGTATATTGCACCACTTACAACCCCATAACCATTACCATGAACTGCTGCAAATACTACACATAACACTAATGCAACAATTCCTAATGCTCCACCTACAATATGTGAAGTCATATTAAAAATTTCTTCACCCTTTGTATATTTAGGAAGTATTCTATCTCTTAATTTCGTTCTCTTCATAATTCTCCTAACTAATCTCTAAATATTCTTTTAAAGCGTCCAAATTCTTTTCTGCTTCAGCAATTCCTTCTTTATATAAGTTCTCTAATTTTTCTTTATCTTTTTCAAGCCTAGAAACTGTTACTTCTTTTTCTGGTCTTATTATAAATATTTTGCCTTCTTTTTCTAAGTCTATTAAGTCCTCTTGTAATTTGTTATATCTTTCTGGCATTGTATTCAATTTTTCTATTAATTTTGGATATTTGTGATATGCCAATTTATATAGTTTTTTCATTTTATTTGATAGCATTGGTTTTCTATAGGTTTTATCCCTTGTTAAAACAACAACTACTTTTTCATAGCCCTGTTCTAAAGCCCATTTTACAGGAATACTTGTTGTAACTGCTCCATCTAAATAATGATTATTATTTATTTCTACCATTGCAGATGCAAGTGGCATACTTGATGATGCTTGTACAGCTTTAAATAAATCATTACAATTACTTTTTTCCAAATACTCTGTTTCTGCCTTTTCACAATTTGTTGCTACAATTATAAATCTTTGGCTTGTATTTTCGAAAGCTTTATAGTCAAATGGAACCTTATTTTCTGATATATCACCAAATAGATAATCATATCCTATTATTCCTTTATTTTTTATAAATGCTTTTCTTCCTATATATCTTGGATCATCACAATATTCTAAATTAATTTTTGCTGATCTTCCTGGTTGTTTTGATATATAGTTCATTGCATTTAATGCGCCTGCAGAAACCCCTGCTACGCATTCAAATTCCATATTATTTTTTAAAAATGTATCTAATACACCAGAAGTATACATACCTCTTAGTGCTCCACCTTCTAATACTAATGCTGATTTTATCATTTTCTTCCTCCTAGAATTTTTATTTCTTATAAAAGATTCTGAAAAATTTGGAAATTTTATAACAATCTTATTCTACCACAAATATTCTTATTTAGTGTAAATTTTTTGTAAATTCTTTTGAAAAAGCACTTAGGTAAACTATAACCTAAGTGCTTTTTTCTTTTTTTTATTTCTATATTTATACCAGCATTTCATTTTTAAACTTTTCACTTTTTAAAATCTCCATCGCAGCATCATACCCAGCTTTAACACATTGTTCTACATCTTTTTCATTTCCAATTATATCAACATCCTTACAATCAACCTTTATAATTAAATCTGCTGCCTCTCTTTGCCAAATTATTGCAGACCTCCTCATACTCTGAAAAGTATTTCGTATTCCTGTAATTATATTTACCTTTTTTTGATTTGTTTCTTTATAATATACATTCTCTACCCCAATAACGTAATCAGCAAATTGATTCATACGGTGTGTTGGAATATTATGTGTCATTCCTCCATCCAAAAATTGATGTAGCTTTCCATCTATATAAACATTATTAGGTAAATATAGCAATGGTAATGAGCAAGTATTTTTTACAGCTTCTTCTATTGGTCTATTCATATAACATTCTTCACTTTTAATCTGCTTTGAAGTATAATATACCGTCTTTTTCTCTGTAATATCCATAGTTGGAATAAATACTGGCATATCTAAATCGCTCATTAGTCTTTTCCCTTTAGCCTCTGATGCTTCTTTTATAGTTTTAGCAATTATAGTTGGATTTTTTCCTCCTCCTCGTACTATAAGTTTAAATGGAGCTAATATTTTATCTTTAATTGTAAATTTTGGATATTCTATTGTATATATTTTTAACTTTTCTTCTATCTCATCTGTTGTATATCCCATTGCATATAAAATTGCTATACAGCTTCCAATACTTGTTCCAGAAATTGCAGATATTTTTATATTTAATTCTTCTAATGCCTTTATTACTCCTAAACTACTAAGTGCTTTTGTTCCACCACCAGTACATGCTAAACCTATTGTTTTCATTTTACGTCTCCTTTTATAACATCTTAGTTAAATTTATATATACTTGATTTGTTAGTACACAATCATTTAATGCTCTATGCTCATCTCTTTTTACTAAATTAAAATAATCTATTAAATTATCTAGTTTGTGATGTTTAAGGTTAGGCAACACTTTCCTAGAAATTCTTAATGTATCTACAAAATCATTTGTTAGATACTCATTCATATTTTTGTACATGTTATCATAAATAAAATTAATATCGAAATTAACATTATGTCCTACTATGATGTCTTTATCTAAAAAATCTTTAAACTGTTGTAATACATAAATTAAATCTTTTCCTTCCTTTTGAACCATCTCATTTGTAATTCCAGTTAATCTTGTAGTAAATGCACCTAATCTATTTTGTGTTTTTATTAGTTCAGAAAAAGTAGCTATTTCTTTTTTAGCTCTAACTTTTATTGCACTTATTTCTACAATTTCTCCAGAAAAAGAATCTAAACTTGTTGTTTCTATATCTAACACTGTATAATCATTTAAATTTTTTATTAAACTATGTCCTTTATATAATCTATTGTATTTATCCATTATTTTTCTCCTATATTATTGTAAAATTCATTTAATTTCTTTAGCCATCCTAATCACCTTTAAGCATATTTCTCTATACAAGATAGCATAAAATTAATATTTATTCTATATATCTTACTAATTTTGTCATATAAATTTAATTATATAAAAGATAATACACACATAGAAGTTTACTATGTGCGTATTATCTTAGTTTTTATTTAAATCTTTTTCCTTTATTCTTGTTAGTATATTTTATATTTTTTCTAGAAACTATTGTTTTATTCCTCATATTTTTAATAATGATAGCTAGTATAGCCAATATTATAATAATTCCTACTATATTTCTTGCGACTCTACCTGTTGAGATTGAAACAACAACATTTGCATCTGAAATATTATCATCTTTATTTGTCTCTTCAAAATTAGCATCATTTCTTGTTGCATAGATTTCTGCTCTACTTAATTTTGTTCCAACATTAGTATCATTATATCTCCATTTTAAAACTACTTCATATTCGACTGTTTCCCCAGGTTTTAATATTGGAGTTTTAGTTGTTATTTTTCCATCTGTATATTCCCAACCCTTAGCTGAAATTAGTTCCATGCCTTCAGGTATTTGTTCTAAAACATAAGCTTCTCCATCAATTTCGCTATCATTTGTTACTATTATTTTATATGTAACTTCAAACTCACTATCTTTAATTTCTTTTGATGACATTTCAACTTTTTCTAACTTGCCATCTGTTATGTTTTGTTCATTACCATTTATTACTAGTTTTGTAATTGTATTATCAATTTTGAAATTAAAATTCAATTTTTCATAGTAGTAAATAACTTCTGTTACATTATTTACAGTAAATGTTCCATCTTCATTTTTTGTTATAGTTGCTGACATTTTACCTTCTTTATTAGCTGGCTCTTCTACAAGTCTATAATAGTCAATTTCTTTAGATTCACTAGTATATTCATCGTTTTCATGTCCTTTTAAAACTTCTGTTTTTAATAATTCTTGGTTTGTGTCTTTATCTAAATATTTTATTTCTACTTTAGCTTGTTTTATATAATAATAATTTACAACAATTTCATCTAGTGTCATCTCTCCAGTGGCATTTGTAGGTAATTTACTTTCTACTAAATCATATCCTGTAAAGTTTTTGTTAGTTGTAATATATGGGTCTTGTACCTTTCCATCATACCTATTTTCTTCAATTATTTTACCTGTAATTTCATCAATATGTCTTTCTACTACTCCTCCTGCTCTTTGTTTATAATAATATACTATAGTAGTAACATTATCAAAAACTTTATTTCCATTCTGGTCTAATGTTACATCTACTTCCATTACCCCACTTGCATTACCATCTAATCTTGTAAATATATAGCCATTTAAATCTTTTTGTTCAGAATCGTATTTATCTGCTTCATGTCCATCTATTTGCTCTGTATAATCTTCGTCATCTATTACAATTTTTTCACCCGTAATTTCATCCCTATATTCTATTACTACTGTTGCTTTCTTTTTATAGTAATAATTTACTTCTATAGTATCTTCTTGCATATTGCCTTTTGAATTTGTTGGATTTTTTTCTGCAACTAAATCATATCCATCAAAAGTTTTACTATCAATTTTGTAATAGTCACCTTGTCTACCTTCGTGTACTTTTTCTTCTATTATATCTCCAGTAACATCATCTATATGTCTTTCTATTACTCCTCCTGCTCTACCAGTATAATAATATGTTATTGTTTGGTCTTCTCTTGTTACTGTAACATTTTTAGGTTCTTGTCCACTTAGCAATGTATAGTTTTGTATTGCTTTTGGAAATACTCCTACTTCTTCTCCTACCATCTTAGTTACTTCTGTTGGATCCTCTATTTCAACTTCAACTTTTTCCATAACAGGTTCGTTTGTATCTGGATCTAGTATTGGATTACCAGCTTCGTCCTTTTTCTCTTGTTCCCTTACTTCTACATATTTTGTGATTACTTTACTTGTCTTTTTATAATAATAAGTTACAGTTATTGTATTATTTGTATCTGCATCTTCTAAATATATACCAATAGTATTATCTGATGAACTCCTATACTCATATCCTTCTATATCTTTTACTTTATCTGTAACATCATAACTTAAACCTACTTTTCCATTTACAGTTTCTCTATTTACTCCTGATATTTCCTTTTTAGTATCTTCATCCACATATCTTATAACTACTTTTGCTTCTTGCTTGTAATAGTAAATTTTCATTACATTATTATCAGCATTTTCAGTAATTACTAATGGATAGCTTTCTTTTTTAGCTAAGTAATAACCTGCCCTATTTTTGTCTGTAAATTCTGTTATTGATGCTCCGTATTCTGTATTATCTCTTTCTGTTGCACCCACATCTTGATTTATGTTACCTAAATCATCTTCATAATAATATTCAATTCTATAGTCATAAGTATTTCTTGTATAATATAACTTTATAACATTATTATTTTCATTGACTCCAATAGTTAATGGCACTCCCGTTGTTCCTTTATATGTAAATCCTGTTTTCTCTTTCTTCTCGTAATTAGTAATAATATCTTTATATTTTGCAGTAGATGTTTCTGTTAATGAATTATCTATCTCATAATCTCCATCTAATCCTTCAAAATAATATTCAACTTTATAATGATATGTATTTCTTCCATAAACATAAACTACAGTTGTTGGTAATTCTGTAAATGTTCCTCGTTTATTATCTGGTTCTTCTATTACTGAATATCCTTCAAATCTCATACTTGAAACATCATAACTTGCTCCAACATAGTCTTCCATAACAATTGGCTCAACTTCGACTTCAGCTCCACTTTCGTCAACTGTTTTCATATTATTTCCATATTCATCTAAATGGTACACTGTTACAGTTGCTTTTGGAATTAATTCATAATAATATTTTACAATTATTTTTTCAGTACTGCTAAATGTTCCTACAGCATTGGTTGGCTCTGGTTCAACAGCTCTATAGTGATCTATCGGCTTTCTAGTAGTTCTATATTCTTCTCCTACATCTCCTGTTAAGAAAGTAGAATCAGCAATTGGTACTTCTTCATCCATGCCTGTTTCCTCATTATGTTGCATTGTTAAATATTGTACTTCAACACCAAGACTTGTTGGCTTTGTATAATAATATTTTAATTCTTGGCTTTCTTCCTTAAATGTTCCTTCTGAAGGTGGTTCTGCCTCGGATTTATCTGCTGAGTAACCTTCTATTTCAATTCTATTAGATGTAAATGTTTCTCCTACATATCCTTCTAGTACTACAGGATTTTTTAATTGTACTTCTACTGTATTTCCTTCTGAAGTAGTAATTTTAGTTATATACCTTATTGTTACATTTCCTGCTGATATTTTTTCATAATAATAAACTACTTCTATAGTTTGACCTGCAACATATTCACCAGTTGCATTAGTTGGTTCATCTTTACTTGAACATTTTTGATAATTTGGATAATTTTTTCTACTAGTTGTATATTCTTCTCCATCTACACCATCAAAATGTTCTATATCTAATATAGTTTCTGATGAATCTGAATTTACTAAAACGTGTTTTACTGTAATTCCTGCTGGTATTTTCTCGTAGTAAATTTTTATAATTTGATCTTCTTCTGTAAAGGTTCCTGTTTTTGTAAAGTCTTCATCTGTTCTTTGATAATGCTCTATATCTTTTTCCTTATTAGTGATATCAAAGTTAGCATCTATAGGTCCTGTTATTTCTTCTTGTTGCGCAATTTCATTTTCTATTATTTCACCAGTTTCTTCATTCTCTTGCTTTTCTATATATTTAATTATTACTTTTCCAGTTTCTCCAACTAAACCTAAGTTTATATATTCTTCTTTTTCTAGAGATTCTGTTGCTTCTTCATTAAGTTTCGTTAATTCATCTGTTTCTACTTTTCCATCTGTAACTTCTGTATTAGCTTTACTATTTATTTCATCGTCTGTTCCAACTTCTTTTTCGGTTACATATGTATTATCAGGTAATGTAAACCTAACTTTATATATTCCCTTTACAAGTCCAGTAAATGAATATTCACCTCTTTCGTTTGTAACAGTTGGTTCTATTGTATCTCCATTTATATCTGTTGCTAATTCATTTGTATTTACATCTAATACTTCTACAGTTATATTATTTAATTTTGCTTCTGAATCTTCCATTAAGCCATTAATATTTGCATCTTGCCATACTGTTCCTTCTATTCTTCTTTGTACTACTACACCTATTTCTATATTACTTCTTAATACCGTTGGAAATCCTGTAGCAATTACATTTGCAGAAACTACGTATTTACTTAATGGTTGGTTATTTTTTGGTAATATTTCATATGCCAATTCTAGCTCGGCTTTAGATTCTATAATGTCTTTTTCAATAACTATCGCTGTCGCGTCTGATAATACATCTCCAGAATTCACTTCTTTCCATGCAGTTGTAGTTTTAAAATTAATATTTGCAGGATTTAATTTATCATAGTCATCTCTACTAACACCTGCTTGACTTTCTAATAATCCGACTGATATTTGAGTATAATATACACTTACTCCTTCTGGGATTTCTCCCATTTTAATATCATATGTTCCTACAAAATCGCTTCCGTTTTCATCACCATTATATGGTAATACCTCTAATGCTCTTACATTTTTTAATTGTACCTCTGATGTATTATATATTACTAAATTCGTATTTAAATTTTCATTTATTTCTACTACTGGCTTTTCAATTTCTTTTGTTGCTTGTAAGCTTGTTAAATTTGAAATTAATACACCATATATTGCTGTTCTATATTCAGCTTCATCCCTGTAATCATTTTCTGTATATATTACTGACCTGATTTCTAATTGAGTATTATTCTCTAAACTTGAATCTATATTTGCAGTAAATGTTATAACTGGATATTCGGGAGCCTCTCTATTTACTTGCCAATTATGATATTCCCATACAATTGTTGTTACTCCAGTATCTGGGTCAACAGTTACAGACGATGGCTCCTTATTAGCAGAAGTAACTTTATATGTTAATCCATTTGGCAAATAGTTAGTTACTGTTACTGTATCTATATAACTATCACCTTCAGACATTTCTCTTTCATTTGTTAATACTGGTGTAATGCTAAAATTAATTACCCTATCTTCTACATCATAATTCTTTCTAGGTGTTCCATCTAGTCCAATATCTGTAGTTGTATTACTTACATTTACTTTATTTGCTACTATTAATATACTATTTCCTATATTATTTGGTGTATGATAGCTCTTTATTGCTCCTTCTTCAGTATATTTTGTTTTTGTATAAGTTCCAGCTATTTCGTTAAATACTTCTTCCCTGTTAGAATCTGAATATAATTTTACTTTATGTCTTATTGCTGCAACTTGTCCTATATATTGTTCTTCATTTGTTACTTGGAATTTTAATTGTAAAGTTCTTGAATTTCTATATCCTCTATAATCTGGATCATTCATATATACAGCTGCAATTTTTCCTTTCGCCATTGCTTCTTCTGCTGTATCATACCATTCAAAATCAGTTTTAGTTGCCTGGTTTATCTGATCATCTGTAGTTAAACCTTTATTTCTATCCAAAATATATATACCATATTTAACTTCTATATTTTCTCGTGACGCAAATGGTAAGTCTAATCCTGAACTTTCAGTTATCGTATACCAAGAAGTATCTGAATATTTTTCTAAGCTTAACATATTGCCATCCCATGTAAGTAGTCTTTCTGCCCCACCTTCAAATGGTCCATCATAAGCATTGTAATTACTTCTTACTATTACATCATCACCTAAACCACGAATACCATTTCCTCTTAAATTAGAATCTTCTATTAATTGATTGTTGTCATTTCTTAATTCTACACTTGTACTTATAGTAGACTCTAAGGCTTTTGTCATAGAATATGATATTTTATTGTCTGATAATTTATTATCTGCTAAAGTTCCATCTTCATCATTACTTATTATACCATCAGTTTCTTCACTTGTTTGATATCTAATTTCTGATGGCTGAATATCAAATTGATATTGCCATACATCACTCGCATCTTGTTTATAATATGGAACAAAAAGTTCAATATTTCCTATTGAAAAATATCCTTCTTTATCTGAGCCAAAACTTCCACCATTTCTGTTTTTGGTTGGAAATGTACCATCTAATTTAAAGTCTTTAAATGTTATTGTAAGTACACTTCCATTTTGCACAACAGTAAAGTTACCAGAATCATATACTGACCTATCTTGGTTATTAGTATCCATCGTTCTTTCACCATTAGGCATACCTCCAACCATAATAGAATCTCTAGGCCAGAAATTCTCATTTTTTTCACCATTTAATGCATATGCTACTAAAAATGCACCATTTGCAGGTCCAAGGCTTCCTTCTGTATTTTCATCTACTGAAATCCATTCTCCATTAGAAGCATATAAATAATTCATATCTAAATCTATAGAAATTTCTCCTTCTGGATATATAATTCCCCTTAAATCTGTTAAAATTAATCCATCTTCTTGAGCTATTCCTATAGCTATTCCATAATTTAAATAATAACCATTTAAAGTTTTTGCTTCGTCTGTTCCTTCATTTTGAACATATGACCACTTTTGAGTTAAATCACCTTTGCTAAGTTTAACATTAAAACCTGATTTGGCTGAAATCTTTATAGGCTTACTTATATTGTCTTGAACTGTAACACTTTCTGCAAGTGAATTTTCATCATCTGGTTTATTGCCATCCATCCAAATTTCAAATACTGGATTTTGATCTTCTGTAACTTCAGTTACCTTACCTCCTACAGTATATGTAAAAGACAAAGATTGTAGGTTTGGACAACTTACTTGAGTTGATGGAATTTGATATTCTGCATAAATTTCTGTTTTATCTTCACTTATCTGTACATTTTGCATCCATGCATCTCTTTCCCAAGTCAGATTGGCATTATCCCCTTGATTTGGAAGTTTTGCTCTAACCTTTATTATACCCCCATTAAATGTACTAGAGTCTGTTACTCCATCTTTAGCTGTATTTGGAACTATTGAAACATTTAAGTTGTATTTAACAACATCAAATGTTCTTACATATTCATCTGAATCTGTATAATCTTCTCCTGGTCCTGGGACTTCTGGAATAGTTCCATCTTCTGTTTCTGTAAACGGTCCCGTTCCTGTTGCTCTACCAACTATACTTATTGATTCAATTTTCATGCTATCTTTTAAGTCTTCTATGTTTGCTTCTTCCTCAGCATTTACCTGTTGCATTTTATTTTTTTCTATTGTTTCACTTACTTTATCAGAAAAAATTAGACTTAATACGGCCACTATTACGACTATTAAAAATATAATCAACAAGTTTGTTTTCATCTTTCCGATTCTTTTGTGTTCTTTTCCCCATTTTTCTTTCTCCTTTATATGTTTTTTATATTTTTTTGCATACAATCATGTTCTTGAAAAACTATTGTAAATATAACATTAATCTACAAATTTCACAAGTATTATTTACCATAATTCAAAAAGTTTTTTTAAACTTTTTATTACACCATAGGTCATATATTTTTCTTACAATTATTTAATTCTTTGCTTAATTTATCAGTTAAACTTATTGGACTTCTTATGGCTTTTATTCCATATTCTTTTAATTTTTTAAAACTCCATTCCCCTTGATTATTTTTTTTATTAATTTAATTTTCATTATCTGTTTTATAGGGACATTACTTTTTTTATATTTATATGGAATTCCTGTTTCTATGACCTCACATTTAAACATTATTGCTGAATATGGTTCTGCAATGTATATATAAATTATATCTCCTTTCCTTATATTATTAGACTGTTTCCAATTTATTGTAGTAGTATCATTAAACGCATTCATAATGTAATAATATTTTGGATTTCTAAAAACTCTATAATTTATAAACTTATCCCATAAGAATTCTGAAAGTATATTATATTTTTTTATTATAAGTTTAGTTATTCGGTTTGCTTGTTCATATGTAAAATATTGCTTTTCAAAACATCTTTTGCAATATCATCTAATATTTCTATATATTCTTCTTTTACAGTATTTACAAATTCTCCCACAGCATCTTCTATACGAAAATTTGTATATTCTTCATTTAATTCTAAGTTATAAACCTTTCCTTGTAATTGACCTTTATCGTTTATGTATATATCTGCTCTAAAACTATTATTCATAAACTTTTTAGAGTATTTGTATATACCTTTCTCTTTTTTAAACCCATATGAAATTAATTTTTCTTTATTTCATTTTTTTAATAAATTTTCTTCTATTTTTACTATAAACACCTTTATTTTAATTATATTTAGGTTTATATACTTTTTTATATATTTGTAAACTATTAATATAACATAAATACATAAATTATTCTATTTATACATTTTATTTATCTTCAGTATATCAGTATAAGTTTATATTAACTTTACATCATGCTGATTCGCTGTTAAAAATTTAAAATATGGTTAGTATAGAAATGTTTTTCTTATCCAAATGTTTTTAGTTTTAAGAATCGATGAAACTTTTAGCATTCGCATTAGCATAAAGAGGTATAAATATAAAATATGTGAAAAATCTATAAATCGCAAGATAAAAAACGCTGAAACCTCATTGATTTCAACGTTTTCTACAATTTTTTTAATTGGCTGGGCTGGCAAGATTCGAATACTCCAAGAGTACTTCCTCGCTTCGCTCACCGCGCCTGCGCATCCTTCGGACGCATTTCTTCTTACTTTTCATTTCATTCCAAACAAAAAAGTAGTAACTTTCGTTACTACTTTTTCGTTTGGCTGGGCTGTCCTGACTACATATATCTATACCAAGGTTTTGAGCTATACTTGTTGAGTTAGTTGTTTGAAAATTAGAAATGAAAATAAATTAATAATAATTATGTTTAGTAATTATTCATCTCTTAAATATTTTTCCCAATCCATAAAAGCGTGACCAATTCTAAGAACAGTAGCTTTAGAATTAGTTTCATCTACTAAATAAAACACAATATAATTTCTAACATTAATTTTTCTAACGCCTTTATGCCCTGTTAATTCTTCACTTAAAATAGGCATACTTCCAGCCATATCCTCTAATTCTTTTAATTTTTGTTTAAATAAAATTTTATACTTATCAGATATAATTTCTCCTGCTAAGCTATATCGTAAATATGAAACAATATTTTCTAAATCTTGCTCTGCAGTTTCAGAAATTTCTACTATATATCTTTTCATAAATCTACTCCTAGTTATCTACATTTTATCGATTTTATCAAAGGTTTCCTCTAAAGAAAATACTTTATTATCCTTTATATCATCTAGTCCTTTTTGTAATTTTTCTTTTAAATCTTTTTTGCTTTTTATTGTTACACTATCTGGAGCTTCTTCATCTACATATGATAATTTTAAATATTCAACAAAATCAAGAACTTGATTTGTAAGTTCATCTGGCAATGTCTCAATTTCATTATATAATTTTTGTTTTTCTATAGACATATAAATTACCTCCATAATTCTATATACATTATTATTATATCATTTTAACCTTTCAAAATCTATGATTTTTACAAATATAATATCGACTTGTACAATAAAATATTTCTTAATGAAAAAAAGTTGTCTTTAATCACACAGAACTTCCATGAAGTTCTAGTGTGTTAGAACTTGTTATTCATCCCTTACATCTTTGAATAATTTATCATCAAAAAATTCTTTCAAAGATATGCCAAAAGCTTCGCATATATGTAATAATGTAGCAATTCTTGGATTATGAGTTTCTTTATTCATAAAGGATAACAATGTAGTATGTGGTAATCCTGACGAAGTAGATACCTTATTAATTGTTAAATTTCTCTCTTCTATTAAGTTTAAAATTCTCTTTCTAATTGCTTCTTCTAACGTGAACATCATTGTTATAACCTCTAAAACAAGGTTACCAAATAGTAAAAAGTACCATTTTTTATACCAATAAAATTTTATACTATAATCACATACATTAAAAATCCAAATATATATAATAAAATGTTTAAAATAATATATATTACTATATTTATTTTTGATTTTTTCTTAAATAAAATATTAAGAGGATTTATCAAAACTAAAAATACTAAAATTATTGCAAATTCAATAAATTCTTTATGATTGAACATTGATCAAGATGTTGCTAAAAAAATAAAAAAACTAGTAAATCCTATTAAAAAATTATATAAAAGTGCAATAATAAAAAATAGTATTTCTCTTATTTTTTTATAGCTTATTTTATTTTTCATAATAAAAACTCCTCAATTATAACTTGTAATTTGTATTTCTGTTATTGGATGTATTTACTTAAAACCAAATATTATACATATATTCCAGTAATTCTTCACATAATTCATAATCACTAGATTCAGCAATAACAGCATCTATATCACAAAAAGGACATAAAGCTGTCTTCGTACCTGATTTTTCTTCAATCCATTCTTTTATTTCTTTAGGATTATATATATTTAAACAATAAAAACATCCACATTTATTTGAATGGTTCAATTCTTCTTCATTATTAATTGAATGAACATATGCTTTATCTGCATATCTTTCAAGTTTACACTTTTCCATACATTCTCTCTCACAACTTACAATTTATTTGAGAAATTATATCATCAATATATAATTTGTACAACAAACTGATTCAAAAATATATATTAATTTTTATATTTTATTACTCTTGCAAATTTTCAATAATAATATCGAAAATGAGAAATAAATCTTTCTATTAACTCAACAAATTACAGTTTTTGGTAATTCAGTTTTTTAAAAATATAAATTTGTTGAGTGAGTTGTTTAAAAAACTAAAAATTACTAAAAATTAAAAATCGTGAAAACCTAACAGCGTAAAGGGTTAGAAAGGATTAGAAAATATGTAAAAAATCCATAAATTACAAACGATAAAAAACGTTGAAACCTTATTGATTTCAACGTTTTCTATAATTTTTTAATTGGCTGGGCTGGCAAGATTCGAATACTCCAAGAGTACTTCCTCGCTTCGCTCACCGCGCCTGCGCATCCTTCGGACGCATTTCTTCTTACTTTTCATTTCATTCCAAACAAAAAAGTAGTAACTTTCGTTACTACTTTTTCGTTTGGCTGGGCTGGCAAGATTCGAACTTGCGCATGCCAGAGTCAAAGTCTGGTGCCTTACCGCTTGGCTACAGCCCAATATAATTTAATTGTCCATTTTGTTAGGCAATTATTTCAGTATTCCCCAAATATAAAATCTGGGGTGAGTACTGGGATTCGAACCCAGGGTCTCCAGTGCCACAAACTGGCGCGTTAACCAACTACGCTATACTCACCATCTCTTGCGGACATTTAATATTTTACTCCATTTAATATTACTTTGTCAACTATTTTTAATAATATTTTATAATATTTTATAATATTTTTAATTTTTGTAAAAATTGTAACTACTTATAATCTTTTTGCCCAACCTTTTAAATTTATTGCTGATGCCACATGAGAGCTGTATGCCATTCGCTTTGCTCAGACTAATATATGTAATCTAACCTTGTTATATACATAAAAAATCTCAATTTTCCCTATACTATAAAAATAAAGAACTCAATCCTATTATGAATTAAGTCCTTTCTAATCAAATCTTATTGGTGCCAACGAAGTAGTTATTTACAACTTTTTGGCTTTCTTGACGATTGATACAAATATCAATCAATTTATTAAAGTATATCATATTTTTTATAAATTACAATAAAAATCAATCATATTTTTTAATCTTTAAATAAATTTTTTATTGCGTTTCTATAAATATCCTTGGCATATATATATTCATTGGGATTTAACCTAATATAGTTTTCTAACATTACACCACTGTTGACTTCTAGTACTAATAATTCATTATTAGTTGTTTCTATTATATCAATACTTCCAAACTTTAAATTAATTTCTTTGCAAACCTGTTTTGCAATTTTTATTAATCTATCTTGTAATACTTTATCATTTAATTTTTTAGCTATTGAGCCTTGTGATAAGTTAAATTTCCAATTGTATTCAAATGTCTTATTTTTTGGAAGTACTTTATCATATTTTGAATCTTCTAATTTATCTATAAAATAATCATAGTTAAAGTCCAGAAGTAATTGTCTTATAGTTTTATTGCCATCCCCAGTAACAATTGGTAAATACTTAGTATATAATAATTTATTTTCTCCATCTAACATAATAGCTCTATACTCGTGTTTTATCTTATAAAATGGACACATACTAATTGAATAGTTTTTTAGAAATATTTTATCTAAAACTATATCTATTTCATTCACATCAGTTACATTAAATACATTTTTTCCACAAGTTCCATCGTTAGGCTTGATTACAATATTATTGTTATTTTTTTCAAAATACTCTTTTACATATTCGTATGTATTGCAACCAATTGCATAATCTAAATTATTCATTTTATTATAAACAATCTTATGCTCAATTACTGGAATATTTTTACTCTTTAAAACTTCATATAAAGCATATTTGTCATCAGCAATTAGTCCTATACCATGAGAATTCAAATCAAATTTATACCCAGAAATGAACCTAGTTTTTCCATCTTTTTCAAGCATTATAACCCAGTCTTTTGATAAAAATTTATATTTTATATTATCTTCAGTACATATTTCTTTTATTATTTCTTTAAAATTATTCTTCATGTATATCTACTCCTATTCATTACTATATCCTTTAGCTATTAATGATTCTTCTATCTCATTAACTCTTGTAATAAGTGTTATAAAAAACTTTGACAATATTATTTTCATATTTTTTACATTAAAAACAATATTTTTTGCAATACAAGCCTCCTTTACCTCATACAACTCTTTTTTTAATATTGGTATCATAGATAAAGAAATACAAACCATAACCTTAATTTCATCTGTATTAACTTTTAAAATTTTAAGTGGAGAACATATTATTTTTATTGTTTCTGCTATTCCCAAAATACTTGTAATTTCAGAATATATAATTGTTATATTACATACTATAAATAGCTTAATACCTATCCATAAAGCATTAGAAAGATTATCTAATATATAGTTAATTAAAAATGTAAAAACAATAAATGGTAATACTTGTGTACTTTTAGTAATGACTTTTTTAAACGGTATCTTATAAAAAAACATTATAAATAAATTAAAGATAATAAAAAGTAACATTAATTTATTATTAGGTAAAAAGAATATAATTGTACTATATAAGATAAACAATAAAAACTTAATTACATTTTTCATTTTTTATTTGTCCTTTCAACTCAGATATAAATTCATTTATAGTAAAATTTTTCATATCTAAAATTATTTTATTTTCTTTTAGTTTGTTTAAGATTTCAAGTAATATAGGTTGTTTTATTCCATTTTCTTTTAATAAATAAGATTTATTTATTAAATCTTCCTTTTTTATTTCATCAACTATTTTTCCATTTTTTAATATTAACGTTCTATCAGCAATTAGAATTTCATCTGCCAAGTTAGTTATACATATTATTGTATAGCCTTCTTTTTTTAGATTTTCTATTATTTTATAAATATTTTCTTTTCCTATACTATCAATCATTGTGGTTGGCTCATCCAAAACAATATACTTAGGTTTTTTTGATAAAACTTCTGCAATCATTATTCGTTGTTTTTGACCTAATGAGAGAGAATACAAATTATTATTTTCATATTCAAGCATTCCCACTTGTTCTAAACTCGTTTTTATTCTATTTTTAATTTCTGTTTTTTCAAGTCCCTTTAGAGAAAAAGCAAGTTCATCATAAATGTTGTTAAATATAATTTGATTTTCAGGATTTTGAAAAACAATTCCAACTTTATCCTTAACATTATTGTCTTTTATTTCTAAATCATCAATAGTAATATTACCTTGTTTTAATTTTATAATTCCAGAAATCAATTTTCCAATAGTAGACTTACCAGAGCCATTTTGCCCAACAATAGCAACGATTTCTCCATCTTTAACTTCAAAACTTAAATTGTCTAATATTTTATTATCACTATTTTTATATTTAAATGAAACATTTTCTATCTTAATCATTACTACTCCTTACATATGTATCAAAAGGGCTTCTTAACATTTTTTCAACAAATAGAATTACTACTATTTGAATTGGAACCATAACAATCTCTTTTATAATCCTTGTTCCAAGTAACACTATAAATGCTTTTCCTGTAGTAATACTTACCCATAATGTATTTAAACCAATATTTGATATACAATTAACTAAAATTACAGAAATAATCAATCTTATTAAAAATTGTTTATCTGTATATGAATTAACTTCTTTTTTATGAAGTAACAAACCATAAATTAATCCTGAAATAGCTGTACTTATAGTGTAGCCTATAAAAAATGCTCCTGTTGGAAATACTGTTGCTCCTATTATATCTCCTAAAACATTTAACAATACAGTCCATTTAGGACCTAACCATATAGCACATAGCATTGTTGGAATAAATGCAAAACTAATTTTTAATATAGGTGTTTTTATTGATAAAAAACGTGATAATATTATAAGTGTCGCTAAAAGTATGGCAGTTAATATAATTTTTTTGTTTCTTGACATAAAAAATTCTCTCCTTTCCTTTTTTCCGCATTAAAAGAAAAGGAGAGAATTTTTCTTTCCATTATCCTTATTAGCGGAATGCGAAAATAAATAAGCGAATTATTTCTTGCCTTAGTAACAACTTCCCGTCTACTAAGTCTTAACTATTTATTTCCTACTCTAATAAAATTATTTTATCATAATCTAAGTTTTTTGTATATATTTATCCAAAAAAACATATAAAATTAAATTATATTGTTAAATAAATATAATGCTACTTTATTTTGTTCTGTTGTATCCATTTCCATGAGCTTAGCCATTGCAAACATTACAAGTTTATATTTTGCAAAGTTTATAAGTGTAGTTCTGTATTCTTCATCAATGTCTTTTAACTTTTTATCAAATTTTTTATAGTTTTCTTTTGTATTATATATCAGTCCAGACCATTTGCTTTGACTCATACATATTGCTAATCTTAATTTATCTTTTATATCCATATTATTTATCATATCTATCAAATATTTTACTTTTTCATTTTCCATATTCAAACTTCCTCCATACTAAAATCTAGTATCATTTTTCTTTCTATTTTTTTCATTTTTTGTTTTATCTGGTATAGTTACTTTTCTATAAATATTATTAGCAATTTCATTATTATTGTCGTCAAATATAGCATTTCTATATAAATCATCACTTACTATTTTATAGTTTTCATCTTTATCATAGCATATTCGCTTATGAAAATGTCCCATAATTCTATACCAGAAGTTTTTAAATTTCTGCAATTCTCGTTTTATTTTTTCTTTTTCATCTTGTAATTTACCAATAAGCTTATCTTTAGCAGATAAATCTTTTTTCAATTTATCAATTTCATCAGTTTTTAACT
>CAKNPW010000018.1 GCA_930990555.1 uncultured Clostridium sp.
TTTTTGTAACTTCTT
Organism: uncultured Clostridium sp.; assembly: GCA_930990555.1. Taxonomy (GTDB): domain Bacteria; phylum Bacillota; class Clostridia; order TANB77; family CAG-508; genus Merdicola. Next base: position 16 of record CAKNPW010000018.1, read on the forward strand.
TTTATGTAAATTAATTGTTCATATCTTCTGGCGCTTCAACTGGACAAACTCCTGCACATGTACCACAAGAGATGCAAGCTTCTGGATCTATTACGAATTTATCATCTCCTTGTGAAATGCATCCTACTGGACATTCTGCTGCACAAGCTCCACAACTTATACATTTATCTGTTATTTTATATGCCATATTATTCACCACCTTTCAGTACTGCATTTTTTACTACATTATTGCTACTACTTATCTTCTACGTTCAAGCATTAATTACGTTAAACCACTAATTACGTTCAACCATTAATTCATTATATGTTATATAATAACATTTATTACATATCGTCTTCTACTAATATATCATTTTTTGCTAAATTTTCAAGTTCTTCTAATTCTTTTTCATTTTCTTTTTCTTCTGGGGCAATTTCCTCTGTCTCGCTTGCTTTTATTAATTTAACATCTTCTGCTTTATATTTTTTATAATGATATCCATCATCATCTTCAAATTTTACTCTTACATTTTCTTTAAGAATTTCTACACTATCTACCGTTCCTTCTCCATCAACAGTCTCTACAATAGAACCTACTTTTGGCAATCTTTCTAATTTTTCTTCGTATGCTTCTTGTTCATATTTTAAACAACACATTAATCTACCACATACTCCAGATATTTTAGATGGATTTAGTGACATGTTTTGTTCTTTAGCCATTTTTATAGAGACTGCATCAAAGTTATTTAGAAAACTACAGCAACAAAGCTCTCTACCACAAACTCCATTGCCCCCCATTCTTCTAACTTCATCTCTTACTCCAATTTGTCTAAGTTCTATTCTTGTTTTAAATATTGCAGCTAAATCTTTTACTAATTCTCTAAAGTCAATTCTACCATCTGCTGTAAAATAAAATAAAATTTTTGATCTATCAAATTTATATTCTACATCTATAAGCTTCATTGGTAATTTATGTTTTGCAATCTTATCTAGTGCAATCTTAAAAGCTTCTTTCTCTTTTCGTTTGTTTTCTTCATTTTGTCTTATATCTTTCTTTGTAGCAACTCTTAATACTTTTCTTAAAGGTTCCACAATCTTTTCATCAGGCATTAATTTATTAGCCATAGCTATTTTAGCAAATTCCTCACCATTTGCAGTATCAGCTATAACTGCATCCTGTAAATTTAATTTTAAGCCTGCTGGATCAAAAAAATATATTTTACCTGGCTTTTTAAATTTAATACCTACTACTTCTTTCACCATTAATCTCCTTCCACATATTCATTAGTAGATAGTCTATAGACATATCATAATTACTATTTGCTCTTAATCTTTTCTTAACTTCTTCTACTGTAAAAATACAATTTGCAAATTTAAACGAATTGTTTGAATTTGATCTAATTTTGATATCTAATAAAATATTTATATAATCTAAAATATTATAAATATCATCTTTATTTTCATATATTATACTTGCTGAATTTATAAAGTTAACTAAATTTTCTTTATCTATTATATCAAATAATTTAGTTATTTGCTCGTATTCTGACGATTTTTCTTTAATTAATAGTGCTTTTTTTATACTTCCACCTACAGCATCTAAAAAAGAGTCATTTATATCTTTCATTTCGAACTGTTCTGTTAGAACTTTTTTTACATTGTTTTTGTCTAAATTATTAAAATATAATTTCATACATCTAGATTTTATAGTATTTAACACTTTATTTTCATTTGATGTTATAAGTATTATAACAATATACTCTGGTGGTTCTTCTAATGTTTTTAATAAACAGTTTTGTGCTTCTTGCGTCATAAGTTGTGCATCATTAATTAAATACACTTTATAGTTCGAATTTATTGGTTTCTCTGCCATTTTAACTTGCATACTTCTTATTTCGTCTATTTTAATTGTGCTTCCATCTTCGTTTATCAAATTAAAATTCGCATTATTATTTGTATTAAATTCTACACATGATTTACAAATATTGCATGGTCTATTATTTTCTGAGGTACATAAGATTGCTTTTGCAAATTCTTTTGCAAGCATCTTTTTTCCTATCCCTTCTTCACCTATAAATAAATAACTATGCAATATATTTTTTGTATTTATATTATTTGATAATATCTTTTTTATATTTTCATGACCTGCAATATTTTCAAACAAGTCTATTCCTCCTAATCTTCTACTTTTCCAAATTCATTTAGTGGCCAAAATCTTATTAAAACTTTTCCTTCTATTCTTTCTAGTGGAATACATCCAAAAGCTCTACAGTCTACACTCGAATTTCTATTATCTCCCATTGCAAACACTGTATTTTCTGGAACTATAATATCAGAAAATATTCCCTCTGCATCATCAGTTACAATTCCTGGTTGTAAATAATCTTCCTCAAGTTCTTCTTCATTTATATATACTTTACCATTTTTTATTTGCACATGATCTCCTGGTAAGCCTATAACTCTTTTTATATAACTTGTCTTCCCTATTTCTAATACATTGTAGCTAAAATTTGCAAAAATATTTCTATCTTTTTCCTCATAAATCGCTACTGGATTAGAAATATCTGTATCCTCTTCTGTTCTGTATGTAACTGATGGAGCTTCGAAAGTAATTATATCTCCTCTTGCTGGCATTTTCTTAAAAGTTCTTCCAAGTCTATTTAAAATTAATCTTTGGTTCTCTTCCAATGTAGGATACATCGATTCCTGTTTTACAACTGTAGGAGTTAAAATAAAATATTTTATTAATAAAGCTAATATAACTGCAATTACTATACAAATAATCCATCCACCAATTTCTTTAATTATCTTCTTGTTCCTGGATATTTGGTTGCCTTCTAGCTTTTCCTTCATTTAAGTCTTCTTCCTCCTTTAGGATAAATTTGTTATTTGTCTTTGTAGGTATTCTTATTACAACTTCTGTTCCTTCATTAAGTTTACTCTTTATATCTATTGTTCCATTATTTCTATCTAAAATTTCTTTTGCTATAGAAAGACCTAAACCTGTTCCACCCATTTCTCTAGTTCTGGCTTTATCTACTCTATAAAATCTTTCGAAAATTCTTTCTAAGTCTTCTTCTGGAATACCTATTCCTGTATCTATAAATTTTATATATGCATCATTATATACAAATCCTACATAAATGTTAATTGTTCCATTTTCATTTGTATATTTAATACTATTTGATAATATATTTATTATTACTCTTTCTATTCCGTCCTTTTCTGCATATACAGGTGGTACATTTGCAGTAACTAAACAATGTACTTGTAAATGTTTCTTATCTATTTCTATTTGAAGTTTCTCTTGGCACTTCTTAGCAAGTTCTCCTAAATCAAACTCTTCTTTTACTATATTTGTCTTATTGCTATCAAATCTAGAAAGAGATAATAAATCTGTTACTAATTTTGACATTCTTTTCGCTTCTGAAGATATTACACCTAAAAATTTAGTCTCTATTGCTTTATCATGGTCTGTTTCTAGCAAAGTATCTGCATATCCCATTATTGATGTTATTGGCGTTTTTAATTCATGCGATACATCTGCTACAAATTCTTTTCTCATATTATCTAGTTTTACATGTTCTGTTATATCTTGTATAAGTACCATAACTCCTGCTGGTCTATCATTTTCGTCTTTTAGTATTTCAAATGCTAAGTTTAAATATCTATCTTTTACTTTTACTTTTTGTTCTGATGATGTCCAATCTTCTAGATATATTATCTTCTCCATATTGATATCTATATTTACATTTTTAAAAATAGTTTCAAAATCTGTATCTTCTTCCATTATAGATAACGCTCTTGTTGCAGCTGGATTTATTAAAATAACCTTTCCTTCCATGTTAAAAGCAATTATACCGTCACTCATATGTAAAAGAATTGTTTCCATTTGCTTTTTTTGTGTAGAAATCTCTGATAAATTAGTTTGCAATTTTGTTGTCATTTCCTCAAAAGTATCTGCCAAGTTGTCTATCTCATTCTTATTTTTTACATGAGCATTTTTTTCCTTTGACGTTAACTTTTCTGCATTCTTTATTAATTTATCTATTGGCTTTACTACGGTTTTTGAAAGGAAAATTCCTACGATAATACTAATTGCCCCTAATAATACTAAAGAAATCATTGATACAGTTTTTATATTATTAATTTCTTCTATTATTACATCTGTAATTTGAGCTGTGTTTAAAGCTGTATTTATTGCTTCTAATGAGTTAGTAAAAAATAACCCTAAACCTATAATTATAAACATTCCTAATATAAAAAATATTAATACTATTTTTAATTGTATATTCTTTATCATTTATTACTCCTTGCTACACTACTTTTAAGTGATTCTTATTATACAATAAAATCGCCAGTTAAAATAGACTACATATCTGTATTTCGACCGACGATTTTTTTCATTTACCTTGTAAATTTTTTGCCACACTTCATTGTTTTCCCAATAATATTATTTAATAAACATTTTTAACAATGGCTTAATTTATATTTATTTATCACCTGTAGCTATATAATAACCTACTCCTCTTTTAGTTATTAGTATTTTTGGATTTGATGTATCTTCTTCTATTTTTTCTCTTATTCTTCTTACAGTAACATCTACAGTTCTAATATCACCATAATATTCATAACCCCATACTTTTTCTAGTAGCGTTTCTCTTGTTACAACTTGACCTAATTGATTCGCCAAATATTTTAATACTTCAAATTCCCTTAATGTTAAATCTATAACTTTATTTTTAACTCTTGTTTCGAATTTATCTACATCTAATTGTAAATCACCTACAATTATTTTATTAGTATTAGCCTCTGCTTTTCCGTCTTCGTAGTTTCCTTTACCTTTTCTTAAGTTAGCTTTAATTCTTGCCATTAGTTCTCTTATACTAAAAGGTTTTGTTATATAATCATCTGCTCCTAATTCTAATCCTAATATCTTATCTATCTCTTCGCCTTTTGCACTTAGCATTATAATTGGAACATTTAAAGTATGTCTTATTCTTTTGCAAACAGATAATCCGTCCATTTTAGGAATCATAATATCTAATAATATTAAGTCAGGTGTATTATTTAAAGCTATATCTACTGCTTTTTCCCCATCTGTTGCCTCTAAGGTATTATATCCTTCTTTTTCCAAATTATATACTAGCATATCAATTATTGGTTGTTCATCATCCACAATTAATATTGTTTTTTTATCAGTACTTGTTTCGCCTTCCACAAATGTTCCACCTTTCCTATAAAATTCCATACATAATTTATATCACAATCTTAAAATTTGTACAAGTATTTAAGTAATTTTTTCTATAATAAGCTTGCGGCTCCAATAATTCCGGCATCATTGCCTAAACTAGCAAGAACTATATTTATTTCTTTTCTTGAATTAAATAGTAAGCTTTTTTCTTGAATTGTCTTTTTTAACCTTGGAATAATTAGATCCCCAATAAAAACAAAACTTCCACCAATACATACAATTTCTGGTTCAAATATATTTATTAAATTAGATATTCCAATAGCTAAATATTGTATATATTCTTCTATTAATGGCTTTATTCTTAAATCTGCTATATGTTTTCTAATTTCATTTACAATATTTGCACTTGTCTCATTCTCGTTTAATTCTAATGTTTCTGCTATTTCTCTTTTTAAAACTTTCATAGAGCAATATGTTTCGAAGCAGCCTTTACTTCCACATTTACATTCTCTACCATCCTTTTGTATTATCATATGTCCAAATTCCATTCCAGATTTATATCTAGGTTCTACTAATTTATTATTTATGAACGCTGCTCCACCTATTCCTGTTCCTAAACATAAATATATATTATCCTGTGCTGATTTTGTGCTTCCATACATACTTTCTGCAATACCAGCACATTTGGCATCATTTTTTATTTTTACCTCTAATCCAAATTCTTTATTTAAAATTTTTGCTATATCTAGTTTTTCTACACCTAAATTTACAACATTATATATACAATTTTTTTCTATAGTTCCTGGTGATGCAATACCTATATACCCAAGCTCTTTGGCTTCTATATCTTGTTCTTTTAAGATTGCCTTTATAAAATTTATAATTGTATTTATAATCATTTTTTCTATATTTTTCTTGTCTTTTTCTGTAATATCAACCTCTTTTTTATTTATTATTTTACCACTTGAACCTACAAGACCTACTCCTATATGACTTCCACCTATATCTATTCCTATATTCATACTTCCACTCTCCCTATGTTTAAAGTACTTTTTATACAATTATACTATATATTAGAACCAGTATATCTGCTATACATAGATAAAAACCTATTGGTAATTTTGCTAGTTCTTTAGAGTTTTGTTTTTTAATTACTCTTCTTTTTCTTATTGTGGAAATTCTTCCAATTAATATATATAACCCTATAACTACTAATGTATATATAACTGTTACTGCAAAAATATATTTATCTGTAAATATTGCCATATACATACAAAGCATTAAAATTTGTAACACATATAATGACTCACCTTTTTTTCTTATAATAATCGTATCTATTATTAATAATATTACAAATATAACTAAATAAATTAAATACTCAATTAAATGATATTTATTATTAACATATAAATAAATTATTTGTATTGCTTCTACAATAAAACCTACAAGTAATATTTTTTTAGAAATTTTATGTTCTTTTTTATCTATAATAGCAATACCTATTAAAACTAATAAATATATTAAACTAAATATAAAATTAATCATTTTTTTCTCCTAACATTTTTTTAGGCATATACTAATGTATATGCCTATTTTATCATATAAATATTCAATTTACAATTTTAGCTTATAATTCATCGCTATATTTTTAGTTTACATCTTTTACTTTTAAATTTTGTGTATCTATTGTAATTACATATTTATCCCCATTATTTGTAACATACTCTACAGATTTTCCATCTGCTCCTTCTTTAAAGTTTGAAGATTTATCTATTGCTTTTACGACTGCATCTATAACATCTGGATTTGTATTTGTTTGTACTAATCCATTAACATTTGTCTGAGCTTGTTCTTGTTCTTTTTCTACTACTTTTAATGCCATTGTTACAATATCTTTAGCATATGCTTTATCTCTTTCTGCCTCTAGTGCATTATCTTTTCCTGTTAATCCATCTTGACCAAATACTAAATATACTATAACTCCTGCTAAACATAGTAATACAATTATTGTTATTATCAAAACTACTAATGTTATTCCCTTTTCTTCTCTTACTTTATTTAACATATAAACGTCTCCCTTCTTTTGTATATATATATTGTGCGTAACACTATTGCAGTTTTCTTCTAACAATATTTTATATATTTATGTAAAAAAGTCAAGGTATTTAATTTAAACATAATAATAATGTAATATTAGTGTAATATTATATTTACCTTACGCCTCCAAAACCTCCTCCAGCACCTTTTCCTCCACCTCTAGAAAAGCCACCACCTAATCCTAAGCCAGATGCCATTGTAAATGAACTTGCTGATGCTAAATCAATTGATGAATTTAAATATAATTCTGAGATTAGTTTAGAGAAATCTATATCTATGTTAAAAACCAAATCTTCTATAATTCTTAAATCTCTTTTGATTTCATAAATACTAACTGAGTCCCCATTTTCATTCTTATCTTCGTTTGGCTCAATTTCAGTTTTAATTTCTTCTATTACCTTATCAGAAATTCCAAATGCAGTTGCATAAACCAAAAATTGCTCCCATAACCCTAAGTCTCTTGTTCTTTTTTCTTTTAATAATGAATAATCTTCTAAATATTTTTTTAGGCCCTGCCATTTTTGACTTTCTTCCAATCCTTTTTCACTTAAATAATATGTAACTCTTCGTATTCTAAATAGTAATACTAAAGAGATAACTGGTAATATAGCAACAGTCATAAATAATAAGTTTAAGAAAAACCATGTAAGTCCAATTACAAGTATAATAATACCTAAATTAACGCTAATATCCCATGAATATTCATCATTAACCCTTTTTCTCTTTTCACTATTTACATTTCTTACATTTCCATTTAAAGTTTCGATAACTTCTATTTTGCTGTATACATTACTTGCTAGTTCTACAAATTCACTTTTGTTTGCCTCGTTGTAATTTATATGTCCATTTATATCTTGTATTGGCAATATACCATCTTCATTTGTAAGGCTAATAATGTAATCTAATATCATTTTTTCATCTTTTGATAATTCTTTTATTTCTGTTTGTGCATATTTTTGTTTTCTTTTATATTTTTGGGTATTATCCGATAATTCTATATAAGAAATCATCTTATCTTTTACAGCCTTTTCTTTTATATCAATATATCCTTTATATTTTAAGTCTAAGATTGTTGCTGCAAAAATTTTGTTAAAATCTCCATGTTCAGCCTCAAAATTAGAGTTTAGTAAAAATGCTGCTCTCCCTGGTGAAGAATTTTCATTTGGAATTTCCCTAAAATATTCATATTTTGTATTATATAATTTTCTTTGTTTTAATTTTTGTGTTAATTTTTTTATTTTTCTAACTTCATATATAATTATATATATGTAAAGTAAAAGTATTCCAATTAATATAATTGTATTTCGAATTCTATATTTGTTTGTATCATTGGCTAAACTTTTTTCTTCATTTATTATCGTATCTTTCATTGCAATATTTTGATATCTATTTTCATTTTGCACTATGTTGGGTGGCAATAATAATCTTACCTCTAAAAACTGATTAGCACTATAATGTGAAATATTAAATGTTACTGTATTTTTATCTTTTATTCTAATGGTTCCTGTCATACTATTTATATGACCCCATGCTTTTATTTGTGATTTATGCTCTATATTCCCTGGAATAGATATTGTTCCAGTAATTTTTTTAGCAGGTATAGGAAAGTCTTCGCCAAGGAATTGCCAATATAATTCTGCACAATCATTATACTTTGTTATAATATTTTTTACATTATATGCTAATCTATATTTTTTACGCACTCTTTTACCTGCAGTTCCTGTTCCCCAAGATACTACTGTTTTAGTACTATCTTCTCTTATTTTATAACAGCCACTTTGGAATTCATTTCCTATTTTAAGTGGTACTTGGGTTTCATCAACTATTTCATACACTTGCAAGCCTCCTACGCCAAAATATTTTGACATATCTTTATTAAAGCTTTTATAAATATTACTTGCATCATCTAAAGTTATATCCCAGTCTTCTACAACAGTCATATCACCATGTTCTGTTAATTTTGCATTAAATTCTAACTTATTTAATACTGCACTTGCTGCAAATGTTTCTTTTGGAAATATTATATATAATAATATTATTGCTCCAATAATTATAAGTATTTTTATTAACTTTTGTTTCATTTTATTTCCCCTTATATTTTCTTTAACATTGTTATAAAAAATCCATCATGTTTTTGACTTGGTAAAAATTGTACCATATTATTGGTAGTTATTTTAGAAAATTCATTTGGTATTTGTTTGTCTATATTAACTGTTTCGAAGTTTTCTTCTTTTATGAATCTTCCTATTATTTCATCATTTTCTTCTTTTAACATACTACAAGTAGAGTATACTAAAACTCCATTTTTCTTTAAATATTTAGAACATGTTTTTAGTATATTAAATTGAATAGTGGCAATCTCTTTTATATCACTTTCTTGTCTATTCCATTTTATATCTGGTTTCCTTCTAATTACTCCTAAACCTAAACATGGTACATCTAGCAAAATTTTATCAAATTTATTTATGTATTCCTCGTTTAATTTTGTAGCATCATGTATTTCTGTTTGTATAATATTAATTCCTAATCTTCTAGCATTTTGATCAACTTGTTTTAGTCTTTCTTCATAAATATCCCATGCGATAATCTTTCCTTTATTGTGCATTAGTTCTGCTAAGTAAGTTGTTTTTCCACCAGGAGCACTACACGCATCTAGAACTGTTTCATCTTCTTTTGGGGCTAAAATAAAACTACTTAAACCTGCTACTTCATCTTGGATAGTTATATTTCCTTCCATATATTCTTTGGTTTTAGTAATATTCTTTGTTCCAGTTATAGTTCTAAAATCATCTAATATTCCCTTTTCTCCAATTTCTACTTTATCTTTAAGTTTATTAAGCCTTACAGAAATATTAGGTCTTAAATTTAAATTTTGGCAAATATTTACTGTTTCTTTCTCGCCATATTCTTCATAAAATTTTTTTACTATCCATTCTGGCATTGAATATTTTAGACTTATTCTTGTTATACTATTAGTTATATTACTAATTTCTTCATAATCACTTTTTTCTATTTTTCTTAAAATAGCATTAACCAAACCAACTGATTTAAAATTATATTTTTTACATAAATTAACACTTTCATTTACAGCTGCTGATTTTGGAACTTTATCTAGAAATATTATTTGGTAACTACCTAAATACAAAATATTTTTTACCCAATCTGACATTTTCTTTATTTTTGTTTTCGAATATTTTTGAATAATATATTCTAATGTTAGTTTCCAAGTTACAACACCATAAACTAATTCAGATATAAAATTTATATCTATTTTACTCAGTTTTTCTCTGTTTTCATTTATAAATTTATCTAACACTATATTGGAATATGCTCGTTTTGTATTTATTTCATATAAACTTTTTAATGCAATATTTCGTGCGAAATCAATTCTCATTATTTATATTCCTTTCACTTCGGGATTTGGGGACGTTCCTTTTTTTCCCTAATCGGGATTTTAAGGAACGTCCCCAAATCCCGATTTTATTCTTATATATTATATCATCTACTTGTATAAAATTAAATTAAATGGAAAAAATATTATTAATTTTATTTATAGGAGGTATTATTATGACTGTAGAAAAACACATTCGTGTTAGAGGTTCTTCTAACATATCTTGGAAAGATGCAATTGTACAAACTATTAGTGAAGCTTCAAAAACAATAAATTATATATCTGAGGTTAAGGTAATTGACCAAACAGCAAATATTCAAGATGGTAAAATTACAGAATATTTTGCTGAAATAGAACTTACATTTTATATTGATCATTCTAATATATAGAAAGGAGTAATTATGCAACCTATTGAGACACAAAAAAAATACCAAGAATATGTAGATAAAAAATCCCCTAATTCACCAATATTAAAAAATTGTTTTAACGCATTCTGGGTTGGAGGTTTAATTTGTACCTTTGGGCAAATAATTTCACTTGTATGTAAAGCACGTGGCTTAGACGAAGCAACTTCTGGAACTATAGTTTCTATCATTTTAATAGCAATTAGTGCTTTTTTAACAGGATTAAATATTTTTAATAAAATAGGAAAATTTGCAGGTGCAGGTTCTTTAGTTCCTATTACTGGGTTCGCTAACTCTATTGTTGCACCTTCTATAGAATATAAATCCGAAGGTTATGTTATGGGGGTTGGTAGTAAAATGTTTACTATTGCAGGGCCTGTTTTAGTTTTCGGCATTTGTTCTTCTATTATTGTTGGTATTATATATCTGATTTTTAATACCCAAGGTATTACTTTAGCATAAGGAGATGATTTTTTGGAGAAATTAGGAAAACAAACTATAGAATTTACTAAGCCTCCTACTATTTTAGATACAGCAAGTATTGTTGGTCCGAAAGAAGCAGAGGGGCCTCTTGCTAAATATTTTGATAAATGCTTAGAAGATGAGTTTTGGGGCGAAAAAACTTGGGAAAAGGCCGAAAGTAAAATATTGAAAGAGACAGTATATTCTGCAGTAAAAAAATCTAATCTTCCAATTTCTAGTATAGATTATTGCTTTGCTGGTGATTTGTTAAATCAATGTATTTCTTCTAGTTTTGGTCTTAGGGATTCAAATATTCCATTTATAGGAATATTCGGTGCCTGTTCTACTTTCGTTGAAGGCTTAGGTTTAGGTTCTGTATTTATTGATGGTGGAGCAGCTGATAATGTTATTTGTGCCGCTTCTAGTCATTTCTGTAGTGCAGAAAAACAATTTAGATTCCCACTAGAACTAGGTAACCAAAGGCCTCAATCTTCACAATGGACTGTTACTGGTTCTGGTGCTGCAATTCTATCTTCTGCTGGAACAGGTCCTTTTGTAACACATTTTACTCCTGGTAGAATTATAGATATGGGAATTAAAGATGGTAATAATATGGGGGCTGCAATGGCACCTGCTGCTTTAGATACTTTAATTACACATTTTAGTGATACTGGTCGAAATCCAAGTTATTATGATGCAATAATAACAGGTGACCTTGGACATGTTGGAAAAGAGATATTAATTGAACTTGCACAAACTAAAGGATTCAATATAAAGGCTAACTACAATGATTGTGGTGTTTTAATTTTTGATAAAGAGACCCAAGATACACATGCTGGTGGAAGTGGTTGTGCTTGCTGTGGTACGGTATTTTCTGGCTATTTATTTAATATGTTACAAACAAAAAAATACAAAAAAATATTATTAATAGCAACAGGAGCTTTAATGAACTCTACATCTACCCAACAAGGTGAAAGTATCCCTGGAATTGCACATGCTGTTAGTATAGAAATTTAGCAATTAAGGATTAAGGAACGTTTCTTAGGGATTGAGGGACGTTCCTTAAAATCCCTATTTTGTATTTGTAATCAATCTATTAAACTAGTCAGGTTATACGACGAAAACAAATAGAGATTTTGTATAAAACAAAATCTCTATTTGTTAAATTTAAATATTTTCTTTATATAATTCAAAAACTTATCATACCACTTCTTTTCTGGTGTTACTGCTATTTCCGTTTTTGGTTTTCCTTCTATTTTCTTATTTTTAAATACTTTATCATAATTAATTTTTATCTTATTATTTTCTAATTCATATTCGTCTTGTTTTTCTTTTATCAAGATTTGTTCTCTTTGAAAATCAGTTGCCCAATAATCTCTAAAAAAATTGGCAAGTATAGCTTTTGTTTCTTTCATTAAATTCTGTTCTTCAAAAGGAACACTTTTATTAATTTTAAAGATATATTCTTTAGCAGCACATTTTTTCAAAGTATACATTATATCTTTTGGAACTTTTTCTAAATCTTCTTTTGGAATATATTTTAAAATTTCTAATACTTCTACATATGATTTAGAATAATTATTGCTCATTTGTTGATTTTTCTCCTTCCAAAACTCTATTCTTATCATTTGTAAGTGCTTGCATTGCAGTTCGTTTATTTTCTAATGGGCTATGTACTGTTGTTTTACCTATTTTTTGAACTGATATGCTATATCCGACCTTATTTTGTTCATATTTTTTCATATCTTCTAATATCTTCTTACTTTGATCAATAAACTCTTTTCTTTTTCTAGTCAAGTCTGTATCTCTTTTATTTCTAACATCATCCATCATATATAAATATGGAAGTTTATCATATTCACTTAAAAGTATATTTAAGCTCTCAAAATTTTCTTTTCCAACAATATCAGTTATACTATCTCTGGTATCTGCCATCATCCCATCAACTATTGCTTCTCTAAATTCTTTTTGGAAGTTAATAGTTATATCATTATAATTTCTATATGAAGAACCATTTTCTTCAATCAATTTTGGATCTCCATATAAATATATTCCCTTTTCATGCAACCTTCTAGTAACTTCAATTGCTAGTTCTTGATGTATATTTTCTGAAAACAATTCATATTTTCTTTTAGGTAGATTTGGATTGTCGTGGTTTTCATCAATAATGATTTCATCTTTATTATGACATATTTGTTCTACTGTTTCATCAAAACCAAATTTAATATATACTTTATCTTTGGAAAGTTGCTTCATACTTGATTCAACACAATGTAATATTTCATGTATTATTTGTTCATCTTTATACTCTTTTAAAAGATTTACTAATGGTAAATGAACTATATTAAACAATTGATAATTTCCATTTGCATCTTGTCTAACGTTTGGAACTATACATGGTACACCATTTTCGACAAATTCTTTACTAAAAGGATCTTGTATTTTTATTCCTTGTGCTAATATATTCCTTTTGCAGGACTCATAATTTCCCGTGTTTAAAAAGAATTCCATATCCATTTCCTTGTCACATTCTTCTTTTATTGTATATAATGTTTCTACTAGTTCTTTTTCAGGCAATAATTTCTTTGCTTCTTCGCTATTTTCATAATCTTCATAATTCTCACCTAAATCTAATCCTTTGGCTTTGAAATATTTTATTCTATCTGATTTTATTTGAAGAGCCTCAATACCATCTTTTGCTAATTTTTCTTCTTCATTTTCTGAAAATGCAAAAATTAGGGGTCTTCCATACATTGCAATGTAAATTTCGTCTTTATCTGTTTCTTTAATAAATCTATGATCTGAAGTATAATTTTTCGCTAATGCTTTTTCTATTTTAGATCTAACTTCTTTATCACAATAAGGAGCTATTCGTGTTGCAAATTGTTTTAAATATTTAAACTTCAATTGTTGTTCATATCTATCAACTGTTTCCACATATTCTATATAGTCTTTATTGTCTTCCTTAAATTTATTATAATCATTTTTACATTCGGTAGCTATCTTGTATAACCTAATTGCTTTTTGTAAATATTCTTTTCCTTGCCTAGTTTGTATAACTTCTTCATAATTTTCTGGTGAAACTTCTAGACCCATATATTTTAAAATTTCACATCTATTAGATATGTGTATTTTATTTGCATATTCGTTTTCCGAATTTATTAATTCATCATTAAATGAATATATTTTCCCATACTCAGTAAATTCAGAAGTTCCAAAATATTGTTTTAAAATTTCTTTATGTTCCTCTGTTAAAGCAAAAGTTCCTCTTTTATACACTTCATCTTCTATTTCTTTTGAAATGTCCACTCCTATATTTTTCAAGAATTTTACCGATAGCATTGATAAAAAATGCTTTTTTTTGGTACTATAATCAAGTCGCACATCCTTAGCTGTAACATATGAATTTATATATAAATTATTTAATCTGTTTTCTATCTGCGCTCTATGTCTTTCGCCATAAACTTCTACTATTGTTTCAATTATTTTAGGACGTATCTCTTCTATTGTTAATTGATATCTCTTAAAAACTTCACTTTCAATCATTTTTGCTCCTTTAAAAATTAATATTTTTAATAATTTTATCATTATTTTTTTTCACATTCAATATTTTAAAATTGTATAAAATTATTAATTTATGCACAAAATAGTAGTATAAAATTAATCGAGATTTAGGGAATATCTATTGGCTTTAAAAATCAATAGGGAAAAAAAGGAACGTCCCTAAATCCCTATGGGGGAGATTTTATGGGTAACATTGATTGGTCAAGTGTTTTTGAATGGTCTACACTTTTAAAGGCTTTTGTTGTTGGTGGGCTTATATGTGTAATAGGCCAAATTTTAATTGATAAAACTAAATTGACTTCTGCAAGAATCTTAGTTACTTTTGTAACTGCTGGCGTTATTTTAGGTGGACTTGGCTTATATAAATATATAGTAGATTTTGCAGGTGCTGGAGCAACAGTTCCTCTTACTGGATTCGGATATAATTTAGCCAAAGGTGCTATTGAAGGTGTTAAATCTGCTGGTCTTTTAGGAGCATTTACTGGTGGTATAAAAAATGCAGCAGGCGGTATTGCTGCTGCAATATTCTTTGGATATTTAGCTTCATTAATTGCAAAACCAAAAATGAAAAAGCAATAAAGACAATTTCTTTATTGCTTCAAAACTTTTAAGAATACTAAATTGCTAAGTACATTTCGTAGTTCTTCTGACAAATTAAAATTCTTGTATATTTTATCGTGTACTATATCTTGGGCTGCTTTCATTTGTTTAGTTTTTATTTGTATCTCTAGAGGAATATTTTTCTCAACTAAATAATTTAAATGTATACTTTTATAGCCATTTTTTGGATTTTTTATATAATCTTCCTCTAGACAATTTCCTAAATTATTTTCTATTCTATTCTTGATTCTATAAACATCTTCTACTGTATCAGTAATTATCATGTATCCGATAAAATCACTTATTTGATTTGCAGAAACAAAATGTCTTACTTTCATTTTATCTAGTGCTGATTGTTTTTCTTTAACTCTAGACAATATTTCCACATTAGTATTGCCAATTATTTTTCTTAATTTATTTAAGTATTTATTACATATGTCATTATTATTTATATAATCTATAATTGACAAAATTTTTTGCTCTTCTGCCATTAAAACATTCCCCCCTTTCTTATTTTTAGTTTATGTACATTGTAAATTGACAATTGTACACATATATAATTCTTATTATATAGTATGAATTTTTATGCACAAAAATACTAGTTTTCAACAAACTAGTATTTTAGAATTTTATTTTATTACGCTTTTTTTGCAATTTCAGCAATTTCTGTAAATGCTTTTGGATCTGTTATAGCAATATCCGCTAACATTTTTCTGTTAATTGTTACATTAGCTTTCTTTAAACCAGCAATTAATTTGCTATAAGAAATTCCATTCATTCTTGCAGCTGCATTTATTCTTGCTATCCATAATTTTCTAAAATTACTCTTTTTATCTCTTCTAGCTATATATGCATACATTCCAGATTTCATAACAGCTTGTTTAGCCATTCTAAATCTATATCTTTTTGCACCAAAATATCCTTTTGCTTGTTTTAATACTTTTTTATGTTTTTTGCGAGTAATTCTTGCTGTTTTTACTCTTGCCATTTTCTATTCCTCCTCATTCTTCGTTCTTTTTATTAACCATAAGGTAATAATTTTTTAATTCCTTGGACACATGTTTTATCTGCATAAGAATTTTGTTTTCTAGACATTTTTTGTCTACTTGTTTTTGTAGATAATCTGTGTCTTGCATTTGCAGATGTTCTTTTTACTTTTCCTTTTGCTGTAAAGCCATATCTTTTGCTTGCAGCTTTATTTGTTTTTAATTTTGGCATTTTAATTGCTCCTTTCTTTTTGATAAAATTACAAACATATTTCTACCTTCTAATAAAGGTTTCTTTTCTGGAGATGCTATATCACTTAATTCTTCTATAAATTTGTTGATAACTGCTTCTCCTAATTTAACATTATTAACTTCCCTTCCTCTAAATCTAACTGTAATTTTTACTTTTGCACCATCTTCTAAAAATTTTCTTGCATTCTTAGACTTAAAACCAAAATCATGTTCTTCAATATTAGGTGTTACTCTAATTTCTTTTAATTCAAATACTTTTTGCTTTTTCTTTGCTTCCTTTTCCCTTTTGGCTTGTTCAAATTTGTATTTACCATAATTCATAATTTTACACACAGGTGGTACTGCATTTGGAGAAACTAAAGCTAAATCCAAGTTTTTCTCTAAAGCGATTTTAAGTGCTTCGCTAATTGGCATTACTCCTAATTTTTGACCGTTTTCGTCTATTAAATTGACTTCTTTGGCTCTTATTTTTTCGTTAATAGGTAAATCTTGTTTGATTCTAAAACACCTCCATATATTTTCGTCTAATTTTTTTAGACAATAAAAAATGAATTAACTTAAAGACACAAGTTAACCCACTAAAATAATTACAATATACATATTTATATTTAATTATTTACCTTTCTATTCTTATAGACAAGGTGGAAGTGGTTACCTTCTTCTTTAATCGCTTATATATAATAACATCTTTTTTCTTTGTTGTCAATAAAAATTTAACACTTTCTTCCTAATTTTTTAACACTTTCTTCTTAATTTTCTGATTTAAGTAGATTGTAAAAGCAAAATAGAGGAATTGCTTCCTCTATTTTATAATTAATTTTCTTCTTTTTTATATTCTTCTCCAGACTTAAACAAGAATTTCTTTATAGTTTGCCATATTATTTGGAATTTACTTCGTCTTTCAATTGGTAAACCTACTACCTCATGTTCCTTGTCTTCTGACATAATTCCATTTTCTAATTCATTATATTTATTTTCTAATTTATTCATAGTCTTAATGTAATATTCATTAAATGTGTCTATTCCATCTACATATCCTACTAAATCTTTGTAATTGTATAATGATCTTCTATAATTTTCTACTTCCTCTAAATTTGTTATTCTTTCAAAAGCTGAATCAAAATATGAAGTAATTATTAAATTCTGTGATTCCATAAACGTACTTTGAATATTATTTTTTATCTTTAGTCTTTTTTTGTTAAGACTAGAATTTAAATTATCTGAAAGTTCCATTTTATTATTTAATTTTAATAGGTCTTCTTCAAGTTTTAGTATTTTATCAAAATTCTTTTCTAAAGTATAAAATGTTTCTTCAGAAGTTTTTTCTATAAATGCATCTTTAAAGTTATTGTTACTATTAAACGTACTGTCAAAAAGAACTTTTTCACCTGTTACATATGCCATTTGTGCAATTAAATTGCAAATTAAAGGATAGCAAGTAGGACTAATAGTATCAAAAGATATTCCATAATATTTTACATTGTCCCTCGGTTCTTTCGTTGCTTTAGCTGTTGCATACTGTACTGCAGCTTCATTTAAGGCTAAACCATGAACTTTATATTGTGTTAAATCACATAACCCTAACCTTAATAAAAATCCTGCTTTATCTTTTCTTTCTTGCAAATAATGAATACATTCGTGAATAGCATAATTCTCAATTTTTTCTATAGGGACTTCTTTGTTAAAATAAATTGAAGTATTTTTATAAAAATAATTAGCTTCAGAAAAACCTTTAGGTACTTCTGCATAATACATCTTCAATTGAGAAAGCTTTATAAACAATTCCCCTAATTTTAAGTCAAGTTCAGGAAATGCAACTACAAGTTTTTGTGCAACATTTTTTGCAATAGTATTAACTTTTATTTTATCAAGCTCTTCTGTAACCTTGATTCCTTCTTTTCTTAAGTTTGATTCAATCCCCATATCTATTCTCCTTGTACACCTATAGATAATTATATTATACTACATTAGCAAAAAAGTTCTATAACATTATTGTTAAAAAAACATTACAGCTATGTTACAAAACATAACTGTAATGTTCTTCTTTAACCAATTACTATATTATATATTTTATTTTTAACATATATTTCTTTTATTATTTTCTTTCCTTCTATTTGACTTGCTACTGCCTCTTTAGCTTTTTGTTTAACTATTTCTTCATCTTCGTCTTTTTTAATAGTAATTGTAGCCCTAACTTTTCCTTTTATTTGTACAGGAATTTCTATTTCATCTTCTATAGTTTTAGCCTCATCATATGTTGGCCAAGTTTTATATGCTAACTCTTCTTTTCCACCTATTTTTTTATATAATTCTTCTGTCATATGTGGTGCAAAAGGATTTAATAATTGTAAAAATGTTGCAAATTCAGCTTTATTAATTTGTTTTTCTTTATAGAATTCATTTACCATTGTCATAAATGTAGCAACAGATGTATTAAATTTCATTTCCTCTATATCTGATGAAACTTTCTTTATTGCTTTATGCATCATCTTTTCGAATTTTTCTGAATATTCATCTCCATCTACCAAGAAGTCTTGCATATTCCATACTCTATCTAAGAATTTCATACATCCTCTAATACTTTCCATAGACCATGGTGCTGTTTGGTCAAAAGGACCCATAAACATTTCATACACTCTAAATGCATCTGCTCCATATTCATCTACTATTTCATCTGGATTTATTACATTTCCTTTTGATTTAGACATTTTTTCGCCATTGCTTCCTAGTATCATTCCTTGAGATGTACGTTTTGCATATGGTTCTTTTGTTGGTACTACGCCAATATCATATAAGAATTTATGCCAAAATCTTGAATATAGTAAGTGTAGAGTTGTATGTTCCATACCACCATTATACCAATCTACTGGTGACCAATATTCTAATGCCTCTTTTGAAGCTAAAGCTTTATCATTATGTGGGTCCATATATCTTAAATAATACCAAGATGAACCAGCCCATTGTGGCATTGTATCTGTTTCTCTTCTTGCTTTTCCACCACAATGTGGACATGTAGTATTAATCCATTCTTCGTGTTTAGCAAGTGGAGATTCCCCATTTTCTCCTGGCTCGTAATCTTCAACATCTGGTAATTTTAATGGTAATTCTTCTTCTGGAATTGGAACCCAACCGCATTTTTCACAATATACCATTGGTATTGGTTCTCCCCAATAACGTTGTCTAGAAAATACCCAATCACGAAGTTTGTAATTTACTTTTCTTTCACCTAATTTGTGTTCTTCTATATATTCTATTGCTTTGTTTATAGCATCTTTAGATTCTAATCCATTTAAGAAATCTGAATTTATCGCAATTCCATTATTGACATCTGTAAAAGCCTCTTCTAACTCATTAGATTCGCTTGTTGCATTTTTGTCTTTTATAACTTGTTTAATTGGTAAATTAAACTTTTTAGCAAATTCAAAATCTCTTGTATCATGTGCTGGAACAGCCATAATTGCACCTGTTCCATATGTTATTAATACATAGTCAGAAATCCAAATAGGTATTTCTTCATTTGTTAATGGATTTACAGCTTTAATTCCTTTTATTTCTACACCTGTTTTTTCTTTATTTAATTCTGCTCTTTCAAAATCAGATTTTAAAGCTGCTTTTCTCTTATATTCTTCTACTTCTTCAAGATTTGTAATTCTGTCTTTGTATTTTTCTATCAATTTATGTTCTGGAGCTATAACCATATATGTTGCACCAAATATTGTATCTGGTCTAGTTGTGTAAATAAGAAGATTATCATCTGTTCCACTTATTTTAAAGTTCACTTCTGCTCCTTCACTTCTTCCTATCCAGTTAATTTGTTGTGCTTTAATTTTATCTAAGAAATTAACATCATCTAAATCATCAATTAATCTTTGTGCATATTTTGTAATTCTTAGCATCCATTGACTCTTTTCTTTTTGAATAACTGGACTTCCACATCTTTCACAAACACCATTTACAACTTCTTCATTTGCTAAACCTACCTTACAGCCTGTACAAAAATTAATTGGCATAGTTGCTTTATAAGCTAGTCCATGTTTATATAATTGAATAAAAATCCATTGAGTCCATTTATAGTAATTAGGATCTGTTGTGTTTACTTCTCTTGACCAGTCAAAAGAATAACCAATAGATTTTAATTGTTCTCTAAAATGATTTATATTCTTCTCTGTTGTTATTTTAGGATGAACATGATTTTTTATTGCATAGTTTTCTGCAGGAAGTCCAAATGCATCAAAACCAATTGGGAATAATACATTATATCCTTGCATTCTTCTTTTTCTTGCAATTATATCAATAGCTGTATAGCTTCTTGGATGTCCAACATGTAACCCTTGTCCTGATGGATATGGGAATTCTATTAATCCATACCATTTTTTCTTTGAATAATCATCTTTTGCATTAAAGGTACCTTCTGCATACCATTTATCTTGCCATTTTTTCTCTATCTCTTTAAAATTGTACATAAACTTCATCCCTTCATTCTTTGTGTTTGCAAGCATTATATATCAAAAAATGGAAAAAGTAAACATATTAAGCTATATGTATTATATAAGTTTTTAACTACTTATTAATTTATAAATCTAAAATCATTGCTGTTTCATCTTTTGTAAAGCCAAGCCTTGAATAAATTCTAATTGCATTCTCCTTACTTGAATTAAGTTTTATTCTAGTTGTTCCTTCTTCTTTTATTGCATTAATGCTTTTATCTAATAATTCTTTCATAATACCTTGCCCCCTATACTCTTGCTTTGTATAGGCACTACATAGATATGCAATTTTTCCAGAATGATTAGTAAGTGATGGAAAACCATTCCAAATATTATATCCACATATTGCAACCATTTCATTCTTTTCAAAAACTCCAAACATAAACAAATCTTTATCTAAATTTTCATTTATGTAGTCCTTAGTATATTCTATTATTTGTTTTTCTTCTTCATTTAAACATTCGTGATATTCTTTTTGTTGTTCTATTCTTAAATTTAATAGTTCTGGAATATCCTCTTTTCTTAGTCTTCTAATTTTCATTATTCTTCTCCTAATAAATATTTTTGTATTTCCTCTGAGGCATTTCTTCCAGAACGTGCAGCCCATGCAACGGTTGCTTTAGTTCCTATTAAGTCTCCTCCAGCAAAAACTCCTTTTCTAGATGTCATATACCTTTCATCTACTTTTATATTTCCATATTCAGTTGTTTCTAGTCCCGTTTTTTCTACAACTTCCTTATTTGCTTTAGAACCGACAGCCATAACAACATAATCCATATCCATTGTATAATTAGAACCTTCAATATTTACAGGAACTAATCTTTTTTCTCCTTCTTTTTGCACAAGCTCTGTTTTTATACATTCTAATTTTTCTACTTTTTCATTACCCATTATTTTAACAATATTATTTTGGAATAAGAATTCTACTCCCTCTTTCATTGCTTCTTCTACTTCGTAATCTTCTGCTGGCATTTGTTCTCTTGCTCTTCTATATATAACATATACATTCTTGGCACCTAATCTTTTTATGGTTCTAGCAGAATCCATTGCTACATTTCCACCACCACTTACAGCTACTGATTTACCTGTATAATCTGGATGAATTCCTGTTTCTAATAATTCATTCCCACCATATACTCCATCCAAATCTTCGCCTGGTATATTCATTTTTGATGATACGTTTGCTCCAAAACTTAAATATACAGCATCATATTGCTTTTCTATATCTCCTAATTCATAATCTTTTCCTAAAGTTTGATTACATTTTGCTTCTATTCCTAAACCTAATATTTTTTCTACTGTTCTATCTATAACTTCTCTTGGTAGTCTAAAATCTGGAATACCATATCTTGTAATTCCACCAAGCTTTGGTTGTTTTTCATAAATTGTAACTTTAGCACCATTCATACTTAAAAATGCTGCACATGTAAGACCAGAAGGACCTCCACCAATTACTGCAACTTTCTTTCCTTCTAGTTTATTATTTGTTTCTATTTTATAATTATTTTGTAAAGCATTATCAAAAACATAAGTTTCTAAATTTCCAATATTTATTGGCTCAGATTTAATACCTCTTACACAACTTCCCATACATTGTTTAAAATGAGGACAAACCCTTCCACATATTGCACCTAAAACTGTAGTTTGAGTTAAAATTTTAAAAGCTCCTTCGAAATTTTTTTCTTTTACTTGCCTTATAAAGCTTGGAATATCATTCCCTAATGGACATGCTTTTTGACATGGTTTTACTTTACAATTTAAACATCTATTTGCTTCATCAATTATATTTCCCACTTATTCCTCCTATCGGGATTCGGACCTTCCTCGGGATTTGGGGACGTTCCTTAAATCCCTATTTTGTATTTTAATATCTTTTCTTGCTAAATTATATCTTCGAAAAATAACTTAATATTGCTATTAGTTCTGCTGAAGAATGTATTTCTCCATTTCTATATAATTCTTTTAATTCATCAACAGATATTTTAACCACTTTTATATCTTCTGTAGGATCCAAATGTCTTTGTGTTTTTGTTAAATTTTTAGCTTTAAAAATATATACTTTTTCATCAGAATATCCTACCGCTGGATATTCATATATAATTTGTTCAATTTCTCCTGCTCTATACCCAGTCTCTTCTTCTAATTCTCTTTTAGCTGCTGTTTCAGGATCTTCTCCTTTTTCTATTAGACCTGCTGGAAATGCCAATATACTCTTTCCTATTGGTGTTCTTATTTCTTGAATCATTACTAAGGTATTATCATCTAAAAATGGCATTATTACAGCACCATTCCCTGCCTTAATATGTTCACGATATAATTCCTTATTATCTCTTTTATTGTAATATTTTTCTATTTTTACTCTTACTCTTTTTCCATTAAATGCTTCTTCTTCACTTATTTTTTCGTAATCCATATCTTTAAAATATCTTTCCATCTTTTCCTCCAATACTGTTTTATTCATATATTAATTGTCACTTAGGGATTTTAAGGAACGTCCCTAAATCCCTATTTTTAATTCTTCACACATAGCAAGTACTTTTTTAAAGTCACGCCAAAAGTTTATTTTCTTGTTCTCATCTCTTAAAAGTGCTGCAGGGTGCCATGTTGGCATATACATTATTCCCTTCTTTTCTATCCAGTGTCCTCTGCTAGCTGTTATTTTATATTCTTTTCCTAATATATTTTGAAGTGCTGTACTTCCCATTAGCACTATTATTTGTGGTTTTACCAATATTACTTGATTTCTTAAGTAGTCCAGGCATGCTTTTGCCTCGTCTTCTTCAGGAACTCTATTATTTGGTGGTCTACATTTTACTATATTTGCTATATACAGTTTTTTTCTATCTATCCCTAATCCTTCAAATGCTTTATTCATTAATTGACCTGCTCTACCCACAAAAGGTACACCTTGCCTATCTTCGTCCGCACCAGGTCCTTCTCCTATAAGCATTACATTTGCATTTTTATTGCCATCCGCAAATACTATATTAGTTCTATTTGTACATAATTTACATTTTTTGCAACCTATTATTGATTTTTCTAAATCTTCCCAATTATCATACAATTCTTACACCTCTTTATGCTATTTTACACACTCTTCTAATAATTTTATCTTTACTTTATCATCTGTATCTATTCTTACTTTTACACCAATTGGTATAACTGTCTTTGGATCTATATGTCCAAAATTATCTGATTGAATTATTGGGAAATTGTACACATTTCCTATTGTGTCTTTTAAAATTTGAGCAAGTGTTATTCCAGATTCATGCTCATATCCACCAAGCCATATTCCTCTAATTTTGTTAAAAACATCATTTTGTTTCATCCTATAAAAATATGAACTTACAGCTTCAGGTGGGGATTCTAGCCAAAATTCCTCTAAAAACAAAATCTTGTCTGTAACATCTACACTATATTTTCCTGTTATTAAATTAGACATAATACTTAAATTTCCACCAATCATAATTCCTTCTGCTTGCCCTGGATTAATTACTCTATATTCATCATCTTTTGTTCCTAATTCTAAACTTCCATCTTGAAATCTCTTTATAATTTCCTTGTAGCAATATTCTGTTTCACAAGCAGAAAGCCCTTTAAAGGTTTGACCAGAAAATGTAACTAAGCCTGTTTTCTCATATATCATATTTGCTATAGCTGTAGTATCACTATATCCACACAATATCTTAGGATTTCTTTTGATCAAGTCATAATCAATTAAATCAAAAATAGAATTAGAATTAAATCCACCTTTTGCACACCAAACCATTTTCACTTCATCATCTGCAAACATTTTATTTAAATCTTCTGCCTTTTGCTCCGCTGTTGCACCATATCCTGTTGGATTTGCAAATACATTTTTTCCTATCTTTAATTTATAGCCTGAACCTTCCATTAATAAAATCGAATTATTAAACTCTTCTAAATTTTCCTTTGTTACACTATCTGAAGGTGCAATTATTCCCAATGTATCACCTTTTCTTAATCTAGCTGGTATCATGTGTTTTTCTCCCTTCTGAACTTTAGGGACGGAGCTTAAAGTTCAAATTTTATGTTAAACCATTTTTGGCTCATCTACCTAAAATTCATCTTATTTTATCGTCAATCGGGATTTTAAGGAACGTCCCCAAAATCCCTATTTAAGCATTACAATATTCATATTCCTATCTGCCTTTTCTTTTTCTGCCCTGTATGAAGACATATTAGCAACTTTGCATACGCTACAAATATTGCTATCAAATATATTTTCTTTCTTTATTCCTATTTCGATTAAATAATCTATTATTAAATTTGTTGTGTCAAAATAATATTTTTGTTTTCCTTCTATGACTTCTCCTGTTTTATAATATTTGTCTATATTCCCAAATTCTTTATTGAATTTATCTATAAAATCCTCTTCTACCTGAAAATGACACTGTTTTATACATGGACCTATACACACTACCATATCCGCTGGATTACAATTATATTTTTCAATCATCAATTTAACTGCTTTAGCACTTATTCTTTGCAAAGTTCCTCTCCATCCTGAATGCACATTTCCTATTACATTTTTGATTTTATCATATAAGATTATAGGCGTGCAATCTGCATATTTGGTAACTAATGGTATATTCTTATTATTTGTTATAAATCCATCTACAAATTCAAATTTTTCAGCTGTATATTCTTTTATATCTTTAATGATATCTGTATGTTTTTGTGCTGATTTAATTATTTTGTTAGAATCTATCTCTAATGCTTTACATATTTTTTCATAATTTGCTGGTGCCTGGTCGTTCTTATCACTAAATTGCAATGGTTTTAACGAATATGCATGTTGCAATTTATCTGCATATTTTAGTAATTCTCTAAACTGTAAATATTCCACATCACCTTTTTTGACATGTATTATGTTTTCATTACTTAAATCCATTAGGCTCTCCTTTCTATATTTTAAGTGCTATCTTTGGGTGTTGTTTTATGTATACTTATGAACTTTTAACCCCGTCCCTAAAGTTCATACATTCTAGTATATAATCTTTTTCTAGGTTGTCTATATAATTATAGTCATTTCCGTAAAATCCTTTTTTAAAATTACATATTGAGCCATATACACAATATTCACATGGTTTTCTTTTATTTTTAACATTATAGTATGGCTTTATGTCTATATTTCCATCTAAAATCTCTTTAGAAATCTCTCCTAGAGTTTTCTTTACATATTTTTGTAATATTTCGAATTCCTTTCTTGACACCACTTTAGATGTTTTATCCATACTTCCGTCTTTCTTTAGTTTAACTGGAATGGTTGTCGACTTCTCGCCATCTTTTAAGTTATTGTCCATCATATTAATTACATTCATTTCTGCTAATACTAGCCCATTCATTCTAAAGTGTTCTCTTATTTTTTGCTCTACTTCTTCATCTGTTATATTCTTGCTATTTTTTACTTTGTCTAACTTAGGCTCTGTTAAGCCAAAGTATAATACTCCTGCTGGTATTACATCCTTTTCCTCGCATACTGCATCTAAATATGTAATTAATTGTAATTGCAACCCAGCCAATACTTCATTTAAGTTTATATCTTTAGCTGATGATTTATAATCTATTATTCGTATGTATTTTCCAGTTTCATCTTTTGCTAAATCAATTCTATCTATTTTACCTGTTATTTCTACTTTTCTTCCATCTTCTATAGTAATTTCTATTGGCTTATACTCTTTTCCATTTTTAAATTCTATCTCGTTTCCTACAACTTCAAAATCAGTAGCTTGTAATCCTTGAACTATATATACTATAGATAAAGTTACTAATCTGCATAATCTATTTGTAAGTACCATAAATTTTGGAATACTTTTAAAAATATAATTAACTTTTAAATTTAACTTTTCTTCTATTATTTGTTTTACTATTTTTTCTATTTCTGCTTTATCAAGGTCTTTTATACTTATACTTTTAGTAGAAACTTCCTCAAAAAATTCATCTATAACCTCATGCATGAAAGATCCTGTATCTATCGGTTGTAATTTTAATGATTTCTTTTCTTTTAATTTTAGTCCATATTCTAGATAGAATGAGAACGGACAACTTCTATATCTTTCTAACCTTGAAATCGTTGTATGTAATGTCTCCCCATATAATTTTTTAATAAATTCTGGTTTGATTTTTTCTGGAACATTCGTATATTTTATTCCTTCTAGGCTTTTTTGTAATCTGCCTTTCCATAGGAGATTATTCTCGTAATATTTTAAAACATCAAACCAAATAGCCTCTATCTCTTCTCCTTCTTGATATGCATTTAATTTTTCTATTAAATTATCAAATGTATTGTTTGTAGTAATAATTTCTTTTTCTTGAGTAATTATATCACTCGTTTCTTTTAGCTTTGGATAGATCTTTTTTAATTTAGTAATTAATATAGAAGGTCTTAATGTTCTTCCTTCATTGTCTGATGAAGCATATAATAAGAATAGTTTTTCTTCTGCAATAGTAAATGCTTTATATATATTAAAGTTTTCTTCATATAAATTTTCTAAGCTTCCATTTGCTAACTCAAAACCTTGTGCCTTTAAATACTCCCTATCTTTGTCATTAAAGAATCCTTCATCTTTATAAATACTTGGAAATTCTCCATCATTTATTCCTATAATAAATACTGCTCTAACTTTGTGACTTCTAGATCTACTTACATCTCCAACAATAACTTGATCCTGTGTTGCTGGAATTTTTCCAAGTCCCGTATTTTTTAAACCTATTTTTAATATACTCATATATTTATCAAAAGTAGTTTTTTCTTCTCCAAAAACTAATACAATTTCATCAAATAATTCTATAAGTACCTTAAAACTACTTTCATACTCATTTGCAATCTCTATAAATCCTTTTTCTTCTAGTTTTTCTATTTTTGAAGTTATAACTTCTTCTATCTTCATCTCTTCTAAAAACTCGTATAAAATTTTAGTTAAATTTATAAAACTATTATCTTTTCTAGCTTTTTCTTGCAATTTTCTAATTGGTGTAACAATCATTCTTCTAAGTTCATTTAGTCTTGTTAGTTCCTCTTCTGTATATTCATCTTTCCCTATATAATTCCAATCTTCTTTGTACCACTTATTACCTTTTATACCCCATCTTATACAGTAATTTTCTAGTTTAAATATCTCTTCTTTGTCTATATTTACAAAACCTGTTTTTAAATAATTAAATACAGCTTCGTATGACCAATTTTTATTACAAATTTCTAAAACTGCTATTAAAAATTTTACTAAAATGTTTTCACTTAATTCCTTTTTTTCATCTATAAAAACTGGAATATTATAGCCTGCAAAAATAACTTTTATTAAACTAGAATATAAGTTTAAATTTTTAGTTATAACAGATATATCTTTATATCTATAATTTTCATTTCTAACTAATTTTACTATTTCGGCTGCTGTATGTTCTATCTCTGTATATTGGTTATTAGCTAAAAACATTTTTATATTTTTTGTCTCTTCCTTATATGTTTTATATGGTACTGCATAAAAATTTTCTTCTAAATGCTTTAATTCTTCATTTTTAAACCTATGTAACACTGTAAGTTTTACATCATCTTTTATTTCTATTCCGTATTCTTTTGCCAAATTAATTAGTTTGATTCCTGTATTTTTATTAGCATAAAAAATATCTTTATCTGCATCTTCCTGTTGAACCAAATTATCTGTACATATCGTGATATTAACTTCTTTTGCAAGTTGCATTAATTTTGCTATAATCTCATATTCCTGTGTTGTAAATCCAACAAATTCATCTATATAAATTATTGCATCTTTAAACTGATTGCTTTCTAAAATTTGTGTGTTTAAAATATCTAATACATCATTTTCATCTAAAAATTTATTTTGTATACTTTTTTCAAATTCTTCATACATAGTTATCATGTCATTTAATTTTAGCTTTAAATACATATCTTCAGTTGTATTAGCCTCTTCTTTTAAGTTTTCTATATTTATTCTATGCTTTTTAAATTCTGTAATTGAATTTCCTATAATATCAACATTTTCTGCATTCTTTCCTAAAAAATTTAAATTGTCTTTGCACTTACTTAAGATATCATAAAGAAGCATAGCTTTACCACTTTTGCTTAAACTAGTCTTTTTAGCTCCACCTAGCTCATTTCTTACTCTAAATGCCATTCTACTAAATGTAATTACTTCTGTATTTACTAATGCCAAATTATTAGCCTTTTCCATTAATCTTTTTTCTGCCATTAACGCCATTTGATTTGGCACAATCATATATATTTTTTCTTTATTTATATTTTTTGCTATCTCATTAAAACAATATTCGCTTTTTCCACATCCAGATTTTCCATATATTAATCTTAAACTCATCTGCTCACCTCATATATGCTAAATCTTATCATATTTATACAAGAAAAAACACCTCTAAATGTTATTTTTTTAACATTGGGGTGTTTTGTTTTTTTAATATATTCAACTTTAATTATTTTATATGACCAAATAGGGATTTCAAGGAACGTCCCCAAATCCCTAAAGGGAAAAAAAGAACGTCCCCAAATCCCGAGGGACATCCCAAATACCTATTTATCTATTCCTGTTGCAATTACAGTAATAACTATTTCATCTTCTAATGAATCGTCTATTATTGTTCCAAAGATAATATTTGCTTCTGGATTGTCTACTCTATCTCCAATTACTGTCATAATTGCATTTATTTCATCTAAAGGCATTTCTGCACTACCAGCAATATTTACAATTACGCCTTTTGCACCTTGTATTATAGTTTCTGTTAGAGGGTTACCAATTGCTTCTTTTACTGCTAGTTCATTTCTATGTTCGCCTTTTCCTCTACCTATACCCATATATGCATTTCCTTTATATCCTATAATTGTTCTGATATCGGCAAAGTCTATATTTACTAGTCCAGGAGTTGCAATTTGATCTGTTATACCTTTTATTCCTTTTTCTAAAACTAAATCTACCTCTTTAAATGCATTTTGTAATGTAATTCTAGCATTTCCTTTTAATAGATTGTCATTTAAAACAACTATTAATGAATTTACATTTTCACGTAATTCATCTATTCCTCTTTCCGCTCTTGCCATTCGTACTTTTCCTTCAAAAGAAAATGGTTTAGAAACTATACCAACTGTTAGGATTCCCATTTCTTTTGCAAATTGTGCTATTGCAGGAATTGCTCCAGTTCCTGTTCCACCACCCATTCCAGCAGTTAAGAACAATAAATCTGTACCTTGTAATATATTCTTGATTTCCTCTTTATTTTCCATTGCTGCTCTTTCACCTATGGATACATCTCCGCCAGCACCTAACCCTTTTGTAATTTCTTTCCCGATTTGCATAACATTTTTTGTTTTTGCTTCCTCAAGAACTTTTACTTCTGTGTTAAACTCATAAAATTCTACCCCGTCAATTCCATCCTCAATCATTCTGTTAACAGCATTGTTACCGGCTCCGCCAATTCCAATTACTTTAATATTAATTAAATTCTTCACATTTAATTTATCCATATATTATCTCCTTTATTTATTATATTTCAATAATATATTACCAGGCATTTTATAAAATATAACACTTCCTTCACATTATAACACGTTTTTAAGCTTTTGGGGAGTTTTTTTTGAATTTTTTTGAAATTTAATATGTTAACTAATTATTTTTATTTGTATTTAATAAATTTCCTAGTTCTAAATAGTTTTCTGGAATTTCACCTATAATTACATTTTCTGCTAATATAACCTTTTCTTCAATCTGACTACTTATAGTATTAAAGGGTGTTAATACATCTATCTTACAATTAATATTAGCAAATATTCTATGTATAGATTGATTTATTCCAGCAGATGTAAATTCACTACTTATTTTTGTATCCAAATTACCTATACTAGATATTCTAATTGGCACTTTTGGACCTCTTCCAGATAACAATGTAATTCCTGTAAATGTTCCTAACCTAATAGATATATCTCTACTATCTTGATTATCTATTTTCTCTTGTATTTTAAGTGCAATTTGAGAAACGATTTTATTCATTACTGCAATATTTGCTTGCATAGATACTATTTTGCCATCTTTATCTTTTACAGTTGTAATTAGATCATTATACCCGTATTTCTCCATTACTTCATCTATAGTTTCATGTACAATTTGTGTTGCAGTTGATTTTGCTTCACTTAGACATAACTGGTTAAACGTAGGACCTATCGTTTTTATTAAATACACCACAGTAAACAATGCTGTTACTAATACTAATATTAGCATTCTATACTTTTTAGAAAGATTTATTTTCTTTCTAGAATATATCTTTTCCATACTACATAGCCTTAACTTTTTCCACATATCTTGGAATAAACAATTGTTGATTTATTTCTAATTTATCCTCATCTTCAATATTATTAATTTGCTTTATATTTTCTACAGTACTTCTATATTTCTTAGCTATATTCCACAAAGTATCACCAGCCTTAACAAAATATACTATAATACTATATTCTTCTTTATCTTCTAATTCTTTTTCTTCTATATCCTCTATAATATTAAGTTCTACTGTTTTAAACATCTTTGTACTAATGTTTAAATCTATATTAATTTGAACATTATCCGCTTGTGATGAAACATCATATTTTTCTACATCAACCATAATATCTAGATTTTCTTCATTCATTCCTTCTAAAATATTTAATTCATAATTTATAGGAAATTTAAACTCTTTCTTATCTATTCGTGTAAGTTCTGTACTTTCATATAAAATATTTACACTAACTTCTCCTTCGTAAATGGCTTTACTACCTACTATTTTTACATTATTTATACTACTTGTTGTACTAACATTGTAAATTCTACTATTACTAATTTCTGAATTTGAAACCTGTTCTTTTAGCTGATAAATATCACTTATATTCTGTAATCCCACCATCGCTTTTACGGTTTTTTGCTTATATTGAATATTTGAAAAAGGAGTATACACATCTTGCACAAGTTCTATATCTTTAGTTTCATAAGAATAGCAACTAATTTCTACTTCTACTTCTAAATATATAGAATTTTCATCAGTATTATTTAGTTTTACTAAGATATTTTTCATACAGTACTTAATTTCGCAAATATTTTCTTCTGTTACATTTTCCATATCTATAAATCCCATAATAGGAATTATTTTTTCTACATAATTTATTTTTCCTTCATCTGTTAAATATAGGATTTTGACACTAAGCTCAGCTTTTGCTACAACTTTATTATAACTTATTTTAAAATCTTTATTTATTATTCTTATTTCTTTCTTTAGAATTTCCATAACTTTTTCTTCTGAGTTAAGTAATATATTTTCTTTCGCAATAGCTTTTGTAGTATTTTTTCCAACCATAGAATTTATTTGCACCATTTTATTAAGTTTTTGTATTCCAGAAACTCCATTTATATCTTTTAATATACTTATTCCGTCATTTGAATATAACCTTATACTTATCTCTATAGTAGCCTTTAAATTAACTTTTCTTCCGTTTAAAACATCACATTCCATGTTTTTTAGAACAATATTAGCATCAATATCTGCTTGTGATATATCGCTATCTATTTCTAAAAATTCGGAAAAATCTATATTACTATTAAGCCCCCTTATAAGTTCATCACCACTATCAACAAGATATATAATGTTACTATCTATTGTTCCATCTATTTTTACCCTTCCATTTATTAGTTCTTTTTTATATATACAAACATTTCCACTTAAATCTATTGGTTTTACAATATCTGGTTTAATATCTGGAACTATTACAGAACTTTCTAAAGTAATTTCTTTTTTCTTCCCTTCTATAAGTCTATTAACGCATAAGTTGTCTTGTAAAACTTCTATACTCATTTTTTACCTCCTTTTCTTTTTTATATTTATATGAATGAGGCAAAAAAAAATTCCTATTTCTAGGAATTTTCATTTATCTTTAACCAAATTTACTTATAATTTTTCTAATTCTTGTTACTATACTAACATGCTTTAATTATAAATCCATTTTCTTGCTTGGTTTTTTATCTTCTGCTGGTGGTATTAATGGACTATATTCCTTTCCATCAAACACCTGAACTTCTACAGTTCTAGTTAAGATATCTGTGTAACTATAAGTTACATTTCTATCATTTTCTTCATATTTTACTATGAAAATGTTTGGATAGGCTTTTTCTATTGTGGCTTCCTTTTCAAAAGTCCTGCTTCTGCCTAAAGATCCTTTTACTATGATCTTTTGACCAACTTTTCCATCAATATCTGTTTTTAGATTTGTTATATCATCTCTACAAATCATTTTATCACCTACTTTTCAAAACTGAATTTATTATATCAGTTTTGTCGAACAGTGTCAAAATGATGCATCTCATGTCTATCAACGGTTTTGCCTCATATATAGGCAAATTTTAAACATTGTTTTGTCATTGTTACATTTGTGTTACATTTAAATTACATTGTTGTTACTTTTTGTTTTTTCCCTTTTGCTCCAATCCCACCTACACCATCTTTTCCATCTCTTAAATCAGCTGCAATATCATTTATTGTTACAAAATAATCGCTATCTGTAGTCGCTATTTTTTCTGCGACTATTAATGGGTCAGCAAAATCTAATAACACCCTTGCTGGTGAAGATGCAAAATTTGCTCCTGCAGCTATTAATGCCTCAAAATAACTTTGGCATGCCCCTGCAAATATAACTAAATTTTTTCCACTTTCGTGTTCTCTTGCTCGCTTTACTGCATTTACAAAAAATCTAGAATTCATATAATTATATATATCACTATAGTTTCTTCCTTTTTTTATCATTCCATCATGTCCTGTTATTACTAAAATATCAGGTTTATATTTTGATATCAACTCCTTTATCATATATTCTTGCTTTTCTTCTGGAACATATTTTACAATTGCATTTAGACCTAACTTTTTATAGTATTTATATGATTTTTCCATATATCTTTTATCACCATCTAAATGTACAATTTTTCCAGTTTTCATATTATTGTATGAGTTTCTTCTACTATAAATTCGTCTTTCTAATATTTTATTTCTTTCTTCTATATATTTATTAACATATTTTCTATCTACTACTTCTAATTCATCTACTGGTATTTTCTCTATAATTCTAATACATAAGCCCTTTAAAATAGCTATTTTCTTTCTTTTTTCTGAAATTATCTTTTCAACAACAAAGATAATTTCATTATTCCCTGTTTTTCTTACGACACTGCTTCCTTTTTTTATTTTGTTCATTACTATCACCTAATATATTTTATGTAAAGGAAAACATGCCTGTGATATATTTTAATTTTGATATTAAAAGGAAATTACTTTTGTCACTTATGGAAATTGCTAAACAGACAAATAAATATATGTAGCTTAACCTTATTAATCTATAAAAATCTGACGATATTTCCTATACTAATAATAAAAGATGCTATATACTGAGGTGAACCAAATTTGTTCACTTCAATACAGCACCTTTATATTATTATCCTACTTTATCTTCTCGCATATGACTATATTTAAGCTTTGTAGCCATCCCCCCTCTTATGTGTCTTTCTGCCTTGTTTTTATCTAAGATTTTTCTTACCTCCTTTGCCAAGACTGGGTTTATCTTTAGTAATCTTTCACTTAAATCTTTGTGCACTGTACTTTTACTTATTCCAAATTTAGAAGCTGCACCTCTTACTGTATCTTTTGAATTTATAATATAATGCGCAAGTTCTATTGCACGTTTTTCTATTGATAGATTTTTCATAAAGAAAACCCCCATGTGAATACTTTTGTTAAAATGTATTCATTTAGGGGTTGTATTAGAACTTAAAGTTTTATTTGCTTTATTATAATTAAGTTATTCATTTTATTCTTTTCTTCTGTCTACTACATAACTACTTCCAAGAATTGTCTTTGCTAAATGTTTTACCTGTGCACCGACTTCTCCAATTTCTAATATATTATTAAATCTGTCTGGATCCACATCAACTACACCAATTGAAATAGAAGTAAGTGGAAAATCCTCTAAAATTCCTCTTCTATTTGCAACCTCTATATACCCTCTTTTCCTATCTTCTTCTGTAAAATAATTTAAAATCTCTGAATCAAATTCATTTATAATATCTTGGCATACTGTATCATAATTAGTTTTAGAAA
This sequence comes from uncultured Clostridium sp., assembly GCA_930990555.1. GTDB lineage: Bacteria > Bacillota > Clostridia > TANB77 > CAG-508 > Merdicola. The sequence goes on from CAKNPW010000018.1 coordinate 35,580, forward strand.
CTATTGCTACAAAGTCGTCTCCACCAATGTGTCCTACAAAACAATCATTATTTTGGATGGCATGTACATTTTTTACAATTGTTCTTGCTGTAAACTCAATAATTTCGTCACCTTTAATAAAACCATATACATCATTATATGCCTTAAAATTATCTAGGTCTATATATAATACTCCAAAATCCTCTTTATTAAATAACCTTTTTTTTAGTTCTGCATGTATTTGTACATTACCTGGTAAACCTGTTAATGGACTAACACGTCTATTAGTGTACATTAATCGCATTAAATTCTTAATTGTATAATATAAATAATCTTGGTCTACTGGCTTTCTTATATAATATTCAACTGCTTTTCTTAAGACATTTAACCTATGTACTTTATCTGCATTAGAGGAAATAACAATAATTGGTGTTATACTATTATCTTCATTTTTTCTAATTGTTGTACATAATTCTTCTATATCTCTATCAACATTATCTTCATTTATTATAATTAACGAAGGAATATTTATTAGTGCTTTATTTATTTCTTCTGTAGAAACATTTACAAATCTATATTCTTCGTTACCTGAAAAAAGTTCTTTTAAGTCCTGTAGTGAATATTTATCGTCATCTATTATATATATATCTTGTACCATAACTTACTCCTTCGTTTTATTTTTCAATTCCTTAACTTTCAATCTTAAATATTCTTTAATATGTTCAGACTGAACTGATGGAAATGCTTTCTTTAGATTACTAACTTGTCTATCAACTTTTAATCTCATAACCTTTTGTCTTAATTTTAAATCATCTATTATTTTTTGTAAAGCAACTTTTTGTTTTTCTGATGTAGTCTTCTTCAATTCTTCTAATTTTTCTTTTAAATTTTCTCCTAATTGTATTACTTTATTTATTCTCTTAGTTAAGTTTGAAGCTTTTATAGAACTTAAAATCATATCTATTATAATATATGCTGTTAAAATTATATCAATATATAAAATAATTTCTTCTGGAACTTTGTTTAATTGTGCTTCGACTAAAGGATTCCATATCTCTATAAAGAAAATACTCAAGAATCCCCAGTATATAGAATTTAATAAACATACTCTTCCATTTATATTAAATTTATTATTTGAATAATCCCAATATTTTGTTTTAAAAATTTTTTCTAATAAAAATCCAACAAAATACTCCCATATAGACAACACAAAAAAACCTGTTAAAAATATCAAAACAGGATTTCCTTGCAAGTGTATTAATAATAAATATAACACTACTGCTCCAAAACCATAAATAGGACAAAAAGGACCATATAAAAATCCTGTATTTACAAGTCTTCTTTGCCCAAAAGAAAGATAAATTGATTCCATTGCCCAACCTAATAATGAATATAGAAAAAAGTAGAATACTATTCTTATTAATTCACTTTGCATGTTCTTCTCCTTGTTTTTAAAAAGACAGGTTAGACCTGTCTTTTAATTTTGCTATATTTTAATAGTCGTAAATAAAGTTTTGAGATTCTGTTTGTCCATATATATTTTCTGCTTCAACAGTTATTGAATAATGTCCTTCTTTTACTTGGAATGTATATTGTAATTCTGTTTGTCCTTCTGTTGATGCTGGTAATTCGTATCTTTGTCCATTTATTGTAAATGATAATTTCGTTAATCCACTTGTATCTGAAGCAGAGAATATAATTTTTGATCTATCTGCTGAATCTATTGCTGCACCAACAGTTGGTTTTGTAGAATCATCAACTCCATCTACTTCTTGTGTTTTAGTTGTAGTTTTATTACTTGAATTAACAGCAATTACAGTTAATGTATGTTTACCAGCTATTGCCTCTATTTCTGTTTCTAACTGTGCCTCTGAACCTTCTTGTGGATATATTGTTTGAACATCATTATCATCCCATTGATATGTTACATATGATAATGCAACTGTATCTTTTGCAATTATTTTTATTTTTGTTCCATCATCACTTAAACTTAATGCTAATTGTGGTAATGTTGCATCTGCTGTAAATTCTTTTGTATATGGTGTTGAAGTATTTTTCATATCTATTATAGTTACTGTTAAATTATTATTACCAACAGGTAAATCTATTTCTTCATTTATTTCTGTTTCTCCATTTTTTGTAATTGTTTGTTCTTCATCTTCATTCCATTTATATTTTATACTTTGTACACCATTTGGAACTGTTCCTGAAATAATTACTTTTCCTGTATTTGTATCGCTATCTATAGATATATTTTGTTCTGCAACTTGTTCTTCTTGGCTAGTACCTGTATTAAAATTACTTACAATAGCATATACACCTTGCCCTGTTATTGCAATACCAAATAATATACTAATCACACAGAAAACAGTTATTACTTTTTGTATATCTGCTGTGGTGTTTTTCTTCTTCTTTTTATTTTTATTTTTTTGTTCATTTTCTACTGCTAATATTTGGTTCAATTACTTCACCTCTTTACCTAAAAAATTATATCATATGCAATTTTTATTGTAAACATTATTTTTAAAATTATTCTTTATCAATTGTAGGTTAGTCAATCATATGTCACACTTTTTTGAAAAATATATACTTTGAG
>CAKNPW010000019.1 GCA_930990555.1 uncultured Clostridium sp.
GTTTTTGTTCTTTGTCCTCTTACTGGAAGACCTCTTCTATGTCTTAATCCTCTATAGCATCCTATTTCTGTAAGTCTTTTAATATTTAATGCAACTTCTCTTCTTAAATCTCCTTCTAATAATAGGTGATTTGCATCAATTGCTTTTCTAATTGCTTGTACTTGATCTTCTGTTAAATCTTTTACTCTTGTATCTGGATTTACCTCAGCTTCTTTTAATAATTTTTGTGATGTTGAAATACCAATACCATAAATATATGTTAATCCAACCTCTACTCTTTTTTCTCTAGGTAAATCAATTCCTGATATACGAGCCATAATTGCACCTCCAAATTTTTTGTTTTTTTAATACTAAGTATATATATGAACACAAATTTGATAAAGAGATATTAAGCCAACATCGAAATCTTCGATTTCGTTTGGTGGGCTATATGGTGATACCAAATTCTCTTTCAGCCGCTACCATTTCTGTGCTTATACCATAGGATTATTTAATTAGTTTTACCCAATTATAACTGTATGTATTTTTATACAGTTAAACTATCCTTGTCTTTGTTTGTGTTTAGGGTTTTCGCAAATAACTCTAACAACACCTTTTCTTTTTATAACCTTGCACTTTGGGCATATAGGTTTTACTGATGCTCTAACTTTCATTTGATACACCTCCTGTTATTACTCATTTTTATACATTTATTGAGCAATTATGAAGCGTGAAATCAGATGTGTTACTTAAATACACATCTCATCTCACACTTCATACCTAAATAAATAGGATTTATTTAGCTCTCCATGTTATTCTTCCTCTATTTAAATCATATGGTGATAATTCTACTTTTACTCTATCACCTGGTAATATCTTGATATAGTTCATCCTAAGCTTTCCTGAAATATGTGCCAATATTTGATGACCATTTTCAAGTTCTACTTTAAAATTAGTATTTGGTAGTGTTTCTACAACTACTCCCTCTACTTCAATTACATCTTCTTTTGCCAAATTTATTCCCTCCTGAATAATTTAAAGATTAATTTAACTATAAATAGCTAATATAGTATACACCATTTTTACACTATAGTCAAGATTTTTGGCTCTTTTTCTGTAATTAAAATTGTATTTTCATAATGTGCTGCTCTTGTTCCATCTTCTGTTATAATTCCCCAGCCATCATCTAATTCTAAAATGTTTGGTTTTCCTGCTATTACCATAGGTTCAATTGCTAATGTCATTCCTGGTTCTAGCCTAGGTCCTCTACCTGCTTTTCCGTAATTTGGAATTCCTGGATCTTCGTGCATTTCTCTTCCTATACCATGTCCTTGAAATTCTCTTACTACTGAAAAACCATTTTTTTCTACATATTCACCTATTGCATGTGATATGTCACCAAGTCTATTTCCTTTTTTAGCATATTTAATTCCTTCAAAAAAAGCTTGTTTTGTTACATCTATTAGTCTTTGGCTTGCTTTATCTATTTTTCCAACAGCATATGTTCTACAGCAATCTCCATTAAATCCGTCTTTATATGCTACTAAATCTACACTTACAATATCTCCTTCTTTTAGTACTTCTCTTTTAGAAGGAATTCCATGAATTACTACATCATTTACAGAACTACAAATACTTGCTGGAAAATCTGGGACCCCATCTACTCCACTTGGGTATCCTTTTTCTGCTGGGATTGCTCCATTTTTTCTCATTGTTTCTTCCGCAATTTTGTCTAATTCATAGGTTGTTATTCCTGGTTTTATTGCTGCTTCAATAGCTTTCTGTGCAAGAAATGCAACTCTACAAGCCTCTTTCATTTTTTCTATTTCTTTTGGAGATTTTATATATATCATTTATATTACTTCCTTATCTATTTTCATTATAGTTTTTTAGCCATTCACTTATCATTTCTTCTGTTATATTTACACTTGCATGTAATTTTACTTTATAAAGTAGTCCTTTCTCTTCATAATATTCTATTAGTTCTTTTGATTGTTTATGATATACTCTTAATCTTTCTGTAATAGTTTCTTCATTATCATCTTTCCTTTGAATTAATTTGCTTCCACAAATATCACATATACCTTCTACTTTTGGTTTTTTATATTCTAGATTATATATTGCTCCACAATCTTTGTTTGAACAAATTCTTCTCTTTACAGTTCTATATATTATGTCTTCATCTGGAATATCTAAAAATAAAGCTAAATCTACTTTTTGATTTTGTTCTTCTAGTATTTCTTCTAGTGCTTCTGCTTGTTTTTTATTTCTTGGAAATCCATCAAATACTACACCATTTGAATCTTTAAATTGATTGATTTTTTCTTTTAACATATTAATTGTTATTTCATTGGGTACTAAATTTCCTTTATCTATATATTCTTGTGCTTTTTTTCCTAATTCTGTTCCATTTTTTATTTCCTCTCTAAACATATCTCCAGTTGCAATATGTCCCATATTTTGTGTCTTTTCAAATAAATTTGATACTGTTCCTTTACCACTACCTGGTCCACCTAATAAAACAATATTCATTCTTTCTATTCACTCCTATCTTTTCTTATGCAAATATTATTTTTTAAATATATATTTTGCAGTATATATTTAAAAAATAATATTTAATATAAACCATATAGTTCACCGTGCGAAATCATAACTTTCGAGAGTAATTTAATTGCATGGGCACGACTACGGTTAGTCCAGAGTCGTACCCTGATACAATAAATTTTATTCTAAGAATCCCTTGTAATGTCTCATTACTAATTGTGATTCTAATTGTTGAACTGTCTCTAATGCAACACCAACTATAATAAGTATAGATGTTCCTCCAAATGCTACATTTAAATTTGTAAATCTCATGAACATTGGAAGTATAGCTATAAGTGCTAAGAATAAACCACCAAATAATGTTAATTTTGTAAGTACTGATGATAAATATTCTGTAGTTGGCTTTCCAGCTCTTATTCCTGGAATGAATCCACCATTTTTCTTAATATTTGCTGAAACCTCTGCTGGGTTAAATGTTGCATATATATAAAAGAATGTGAATCCTACTATTAATAGTAAATAAACTATTGCATTTGCTATTGTATATCCAATAGCTACATTTGAACTTGAAGTAGCTACTGAGAAATTATATATTACATTCCAAAATCCAGTATGTGTTGCAATACTTGGATCAAATATTTGAATTATCATTGCTGGGAAAGTCATAAATGATGATGCAAATATTATTGGCATAACTCCAGCCATAGCAATTTTTAGCGGAATATATGTATTCTGTGCCCCCATCATTTTTCTTCCAACAACTTTTTTAGCATATTGTACAGGTATTCTTCTTTCAGCTTGTTGTATAAATACAACAGCTGTAACTAAAATTAAAGCTCCTATCACAATAGCTAAAGCTATTAATAATCCAGTTGTACTAAATCCTGATTCTGTCATTATTAAAGACCAAATTGACCTTACTGCACTTGGCAATCTTGATACTATACCAATAAAGATAATCATTGAAACTCCATTTCCAATTCCTTTGTTAGTAATTTGGTCTCCAAGCCACATAAGTAATGCTGTACCTGCCATAAGACCTGTTACAACTAATACTCCTGATAATATTCCTGAATCTACGAATATTCCTTGTGATTGATAAGATAAATATAAACCGATTCCTTCTATTAGTGCAAGCACAATTGAAAGTGCCTTAGTATATTTATCTACTTTTTGTCTTCCAACTTCTCCACCTTCTTTTGCTAATCTTTCTAGTGAAGGTATTATCATTGTTAATAATTGTATAACAATTGATGCTGTAATATATGGTGTTACTGACATTGCAAATATAGAAAATCTAGAAAATGCGCCTCCAGAGATTATATCTATTAATCCTGTAAGTGTATTTCCTGATGATTGCATAGCATTTTGTATTTGTACCAAGTCTACACCTGGAACAGTTATAAAACATCCTAATCTAAACACTATAATCAATACTAATGTGTACAATAATCTTTTTCTTACTTCAGGTGTCTTTAATGCATTTTTTATAGTTTTAAACAACTAAATCACCTCAATCTTTCCTCCTGCTGCTTCTATTTTTTCTGCAGCTGCTTTTGTAAATCTTTTTGCTTTAACTGTTAATTTCTTATCTAGTTTTCCTGTAGCTATTACTACTATTCCATCATTAATTTTTCCTATAATTCCTTCTGCTAATAAGCTTTCTGCTGTAACTTCTGTAGCTTCACTTTTATTTAACATTGTTAAAGTTACTTCTGTATAGTTTTTAGCATGGATATTATTGAATCCTCTTTTTGGAAGTCTTCTATATAATGGTGTTTGACCTCCTTCGAATCCTCTTCTTACTCCACCGCCAGATCTAGCTTTTTGTCCTTTATGACCTTTTCCAGATGTTTTTCCAAGACCTGAACCGATACCACGACCTAATCTTTTTTTCTTAATTCTAACGTTTGATGGTCCTAATTCTCCTAATTGCATTTCGTAAATTGCACCTCCTTAAAATTTGATACTACAATTATAATATATCAGAAACTTTTTTTCCTCTTTTTTTAGCAATTTGTTCTACTGTTTTCATATTTTCTAATCCATTCATTGTTGCATACACAACATTTCTTGGGTTATTTGTACCAAGAACTTTAGTTTTTATATCTTTATATCCAGCTAATTCTAATACAGCTCTTGCACTTCCTCCTGCAATAACTCCAGAACCTTCTACAGCTGGTTTTAACATTACTCTTGCACTTCCGAATTTTCCAATAAATTCGTGAGGGATTGTTGTTCCAACTACTGGTACTTCTTTTAAATTTTTTCTAGCATCATCAATTGCTTTTTTTATTGCATCAGGTACTTCTGCTGCCTTTCCATTTCCAACACCAACGTGTCCGTTTCCGTCACCAACAACTACTAAAGCACTAAATCTAAAAGTTCTACCACCTTTAACAACTTTAGCAACTCTATTTATTGCAACAACTTTCTCTTTTAATTCAACTGCATTCTCTTCTTGCATTGGTTTTCTTTCCTCCTTTTCTTTTTAAATATATCTAATATATTTTAGAAGTTTTTTTGTTCATTCTTATTTATATTAGAAGTTTAATCCACCATTTCTTGCAGCCTCTGCTAATTCTTTAATAACTCCATGATAGATATATCCACCTCTATCAAAAACAACATCTTTAATATTTTTTTCTAATGCTCTTTTTGCTATAAGTGTTCCAACTTCTTTAGCTGCTTCTTTATTTGCATATTTAGTTTTTACTTCTTTATCCAATGTAGAAGCTGAAACTAAAGTTTTTCTAGCAACATCATCAATTACTTGTACATATAAATTTGTATTACTTCTATATACACATAATCTTGGACGTTCAGCTGTTCCACTTATTTTTCTACGAACACGAGCATGTCTTCTTGTTCTTTCCAATTTTCTGTTTGTTTTTGTAATCACTTTGCTCTCTCCTTTCTATAAACTAAAGTTTATTTTTTACCAGCTTTACCTTCTTTACGTCTAATAACTTCATAATCATATTTAATACCTTTTCCACCGTAAACTTCTGGTGGTCTTTTAGATCTTATAACTGCTGCTGTTTGACCAACTAATTCTTTATCAATTCCCTTTACAATAATTGTATTTGCATCTGGAACATCAAAAGTGATTCCTTCTGGAGCTTCAAATATTACAGGATGTGAATAACCTAATGTTAAATTTAAGTTATTTCCTTGTTTTTGTACCCTGTAACCTACACCATTAATTTGTAATGTTCTTGTAAATTCGTGTTTTACTCCTTCTATCATATTTTTAATTAAAGTTCTTGTTAGTCCGTGTAAACTTTTGTTAAAGTTTTCATCATTTGGTCTAGTAACTTTAACTTCGCTATCTTCAATTGTAACTGTTATATTTTTATGGATTTCTCTTTCTAATGTTCCTTTTGGTCCTTTTACAGTTAAATAATTTCCGTCTAATTTCACTTCAACACCTTCTGGTATTGCAACAGGTGCATTTCCTATTCTTGACATTTCGTTTTTCCCTCCTTTTTGTCTTTTATCTGATTACAATGCGTTTCTTCGCATTGTATCTTGAATCTGTAACAGGCAGAGCCTTAACAGTTTCAAGAATTACCAAATATATGCTAAAACTTCTCCTCCAAGATTCTCTTTTCTTGCTTCTTTATCTGTTTTAATTCCTTTTGATGTAGAAATTAAAGCAATTCCTAAACCATTTAAAACTTTTGGTAATTTTTCAGCAGAAGCATATACTCTTAATCCTGGTTTACTTATTCTTTTAATTCCAGCTATTACTTTAGCTCCATTTTCATCATATTTTAAAGCTATTCTTAATATTCCTTGATTTTCGTTTTCTATTTCTTCAACAGATTTAATATATCCTTCATTATATAATATATCTGCTATTGCTTTTTTCATTTTTGAAGCAGGAACATCAACTGTTTTATGCTTTGCAGCACTTGCATTTCTAATTCTTGTTAACATATCTGCTATTGGATCTGTAGTATTCACTTAAGTTTCCCTCCTTTTTATATTCTACCAACTTGCTTTTTTAACACCTGGGATTTCTCCTTTATGTGCTAAATTTCTAAAGCAAACACGGCAAATTCCATATTTTCTAATATATCCATGTGGTCTTCCACATATTTTACATCTATTATATTCTCTAGTAGCATATTTTTGTGGTCTTTGTTGTTTTACTTTTAAAGATTTTTTAGCCATATTAATCTCCTTTCTTTAGACTAATTTTTGAATGGCATACCTAGAAGTTTTAATAATTCCTTTCCTTCTTCATCTGTTTTTGCTGTTGTAACAAAAATAATATCCATTCCTCTTAATTTGTCTACTTTATCATATTCAATTTCTGGGAATATTAATTGTTCCTTAACACCCATTGAGAAATTTCCTCTACCATCAAAAGAGTTAGCAGAAATTCCTCTGAAATCTCTTATTCTTGGCATAGCAATATTAAATAATTTGTATGCAAAATCATACATTTTTCCTCTTCTTAATGTTACTTTACATCCAACATTAACTCCCTCTCTTAATTTGAAAGCAGCTATTGACTTTCTTGCTTTAGTTACTATTGGTTTTTGCCCTGTAATTATAGCTAAATCATTCATAGCATTATCTAATGATTTTGGATTATCTTTAATATCTCCAAGACCAATATTTATAACGATTTTATCTAATTTTGGAACTTCCATTATTGATTTATAATTAAATTTTTTCATCATTGCTGGAACTACTTCTTTTTCATATTGTTCTCTTAATTTTTCCATTAGGATACAAATCCTCCTTTCTTAACATTATTTTATTTCTGCATTACATTTTTTACATACACGAACTTTACTATCTTTTTCTACTTTGTATGCAATTCTTGTTACTTTTCCACATTTAGGGCAAACTACACCAACTTTACTACTATGTATTGGGTATTCAGCTGGTATAATTCCTCCTTCTTCACCTTGTCTTCTTGGTTTTACATGTTTTTTTCTGATGTTAACTCCTTTAACAACAATTTTTTGTGTTTTTGGAATTACTTCTAATACTTCTCCTGTTTTACCTTTATCGTTTCCAGATAAAACTTTAACTGTATCACCTTTTTTTATTCTCATTATAGGATTCTCCTCCTTTTCTACAATTTTTGCTTTTATCTCATTATGTTTAATAATTAGCTCGGTTTTATTAAAAAGTTCTTGTATCTTTAAGCTGTAATATATCAAAGATTATATCTTCAAGTTTCTTTCTAAGGATTACAGAAATCATTTCATGATTTCTGCATCTTTAATTTGTACACTTTCAAAATATCGCAGATATTTTGAAATTAACAACTTAAAGAACTTCTGGAGCTAATGATAAAATTTTCATGTAATTTTTATCTCTTAATTCTCTTGCAACAGGTCCAAATATACGTGTTCCTCTTGGATTTCCATCTTCTTTAATAAGTACTGCTGCATTTTCATCAAATCTTACATATGATCCGTCTGCTCTTTTTGTAGGTTTCTTTGTTCTTACAACTACTGCTTTAACAACATCACCTTTTTTTACTTGTCCCCCTGGTATTGCTGTCTTTACAGAAGCTACTATAACATCACCTATTTTAGCATATTTTCTATATGAACCACCTAAACATCTAATACACATAATTTCTCTTGCACCAGTGTTATCAGCAACTTTTAATATAGTTTGTTGTTGTACCATGTTAATTAGTACCTCCTTTTCCTTCTATAATAAGTTATTTTATAACTGCTTTTTCAATAACTTCAACTAATCTCCATCTTTTATCTTTAGAAAGTGGTCTAGTTTCCATTACTCTTACTCTATCTCCAATTTGACATTCGTTATTTTCGTCATGAGCTTTTAATTTATATGTTTTCTTAACGAATTTTCCATATTTTTTATGTTTTTCACTAGTTTCAACTGCAACAACGATTGTTTTATCCATTTTATTAGATACAACTGTTCCAACTAAAACTTTACGAAGATTTCTTTCTTCCATTAGAACTTCTCCTTTCTAAGCATTTTTGCTTTCAGCTATTTTTCTTTCTGTTAAAACTGTATTTATTCTTGCTATGTCTTTTCTTACTTCTTTTATTCTCATTGGATTATCTAATCCATGTGTAGCTAAACTAAATCTTAATTTGAATAATTCTGTTTTTAATTCAGATAATTCTTTTTCTAGTTCTGGTGAAGACATTTCCTTAATTTTACTAATCTTCATTGCTATCACCCACCTTATCTTCAGATTCTCTTGCTACGAATTTACATTTTACTGATAATTTATTCATAGCTAGTCTTAAAGCTTCTCTTGCTGTTGCTTCAGGAACTCCAGCTATTTCGAACATAACTCTTCCTGGTTTTACTGGAGCTACATAATATTCTACAGCACCTTTACCTTTACCACCACGAGTTCCGGCTGGTTTACTTGTAATAGGTTTGTCTGGGAATATTTTTATCCAAACTTTTCCACCTCTTTTGATATAACGTGTCATAGCAATACGTGCTGCTTCTATTTGATTTCCTGTTATTAATCCAGCTTCTAATGTTTGAATTCCATATTCTCCGTTTGTAACTTTTGTTCCTCTTGTTGCTTTTCCTCTATTTCTACCTTTTTGTTGTTTTCTGTATTTTGTTCTTTTTGGCATTAATGGCATTATTGCTCTCCTCCTTCCACGTTTTTCTTAGTTGGAAGAACTTCTCCTTTATAAATCCAAACTTTTACACCAACTTTTCCATATGTTGTATCTGCTTCTGCAAATCCATAGTCAATGTCAGCTCTTAAAGTTTGAAGTGGTATAGTACCATCTTTGTAGAACTCTGTTCTAGCCATATCGGCTCCACCTAATCTTCCAGAGCATGCTGTTTTAATTCCTTGAGCTCCTGCTCTCATTGTTTTTTGCATACATTGTTTCATAGCTCTTCTGAATGAAATTCTTCTCTCTAATTGTCCTGCAATATTTTCTGCAACTAATTGCGCATCTAAATCTACATTTTTAACTTCAACTATATTTAAGTTTACAGTTTTTCCTATCATTTTTTGTAATTCTTCTTTTAATGTTTCAACTAAATTTCCACCTTTACCAATAACTAAACCTGGTTTAGCTGTGTAAACGCTTACTTTAACAAATTTAGCTGTTCTTTCTATTTCAATTTTAGAAATTCCACTTGCATATAATTTTTTCTTTAATACTTTACGAATATTGTAATCTTCTACAAGGTAATCGCCAAAGTTTTTAGAATCAGCATACCATTTTGAATCCCAGTTTTTGATTACTCCAACTCTTACACCATGTGGATTAACTTTTTGTCCCATTTCTAAAATTCCTCCTCTCTTAATCTTCACATTCTCTTAATACTATTGTTATATGTGTTGTTCTTTTTCTAATTCTTACTGCTGAACCTTTTGCAGCTGGTCTAATTCTTTTTAGAGTTGGACCTTGGTTAGCATATATTTCAGATATATATAATTTTTCATGACTCATATCATGATTATTCTCTGCATTTGCAATTGCTGATTTTAATAACTTTTCTAGTATTGGTGATGATGCTTTAGATGTAAATTTCATTATAGCTAATGCTTCATCAACTTTTTTACCTCTTACTAAATCTGCAACTATTTTTACTTTTCTAGCTGATATTCTAGCAAATTTTAATTGTGCTCTTGCTTCATTAATTGTTGCTTGCTCTTGCATTATTTTCCCTCCTTGTTATTTTTATTTCTTAACTGTAGATTTTTTATCTCCAGCGTGACCTTTAAAAGTTCTTGTAGGAGCGAATTCTCCTAATTTATGACCTATCATTTCTTCTGTTAAATAAACAGGTACATGTTTTCTACCATCATGAACTGCTATTGTATGTCCAACCATTTGAGGATATATTGTAGAAGCTCTTGACCATGTTTTTAATACTTCTTTTTTTCCTGTTTCATTCATTTCTTCTATTCTCTTTAGAAGTTTTTCTTGTACATAAGGTTTCTTTTTGCTTGATCTTGACATTTATTTATTTCCCTCCTTTAAGACTATTTTCTTCTCTTAACTATGAATTTATTTGATAATTTCTTTTTATTTCTTGTCTTGTATCCAAGTGCTGGTTTACCCCAAGGTGTTAATGGTCCTGCGTGTCCTACTGGTGCTCTACCTTCACCACCACCATGTGGGTGATCTACTGGGTTCATAACAGATCCTCTAACTTGTGGTCTCCATCCCATATGTCTCTTTCTACCAGCTTTACCAATTTTAATTGTATCATGTTCAGCATTTCCAACTGTTCCAATTGTAGCTCTACATCTTGTTAAGATTAATCTCATTTCTCCTGAAGGAAGTCTTACGTGTGCATATTTACCTTCTTTTGCCATAAGTTGTGCTTCTTGACCTGCACTTCTTACTAATTTTCCACCTTGTCCTGGATTTAATTCTATATTGTGAATCATTGTACCTACTGGTATAGATTCGATTGGCATACAGTTACCTGGTTTGATATCTACTTTAGCTCCAGATACAACTTTATCTCCATCTTTTAATCCTAAAGGTGCTAAGATATATGCTTTTGTTCCATCTTCATATTGAATTAAAGCTATATTTGCACTTCTGTTTGGATCATATTCGATTCCTATAACTGTTGCTGTCATATCATCTTTTATACGTTTAAAATCTATTATTCTGTATTTTTGTCTATTTCCTCCACCTTGATGTCTAACAGTAATTCTTCCATATGAATTTCTTCCTGCTTTTTCTTTTTTCTTTGCTAATAAAGATTTTTCTGGTGTCTTTTTTGTTATTTCATCAAATGCAGAAACAGTCATGTTTCTTCTTGATGGTGTATATGCTTTAAATCTTTTAACTGCCATTTTTAATTTTCCTTTCTTAATTTAATATTTGTAGATTTTTTCCTGCTCTACATGCAGATATTCTTTATTATCCTGGTGTTTTCCAGATAGTTTTCTTTTGGTTGTAATCTATATAGTTACAAAATTATGCTCCCATAAATTCATCAATTGAATCTTTATATTTCTTAGAAACTTTTGCTTGTTTTCCACCTTTTGCTAAATATGTTTTTTGTTCTGGATTTGTATCGATTGTAACAATAGCTTTTTTCCAGTCAGATGTTTTTCCAACATATCTTCCCATTCTTTTTTGTTTTCCGCTTACATTCATAGTATTAACTTTTAATACTTTAACTTCGAAAAGTTTTTCAACAGCATTTTTAATATCTATTTTTGTAGCTTTTGGATTTACTTCAAAGGTATACTTTCCTTCATTTAGTCCATCATTACTTTTTTCTGTAATTATTGGAGCAATTATTATTTCTTCTGGTCTCATTATGCGTACACCTCCTCTAATTTCTTAACAGCATCTAGAGTTACAACTAGTTTATTGTATTTTAATAAATCATAAACATTTATTGTATTTACTAATGTTGTTTTTACGTTTTTGATGTTTCTTGCTGATTTTTGAACGTTTTCATTTCTTTCTGGTAATAAGATTAGTGTTTTTCCTTCTACTTTTAAGTTTGCTAAAGTTTTAACCATAGCTTGTGTTTTTATTTCTTTCATTTCTGCTTTATCTAAAACAACTAAATTGTTTTCTAAAACTTTTGAACTTAATACTGAACGTATTGCTAATCTTCTTTCTTTTTTATTAACAGTATATTTGTATGAACGAGGTCTTGGTCCTAAAGCTATTCCACCTTTTACCCATTGTGGTGCTCTTATAGAACCTTGTCTTGCTCTACCTGTTCCTTTTTGTCTCCATGGTTTTCTACCACCACCAGATACTTCTGATCTTGTTTTTGTACTTTGTGTTCCTTGTCTTTGGTTAGCTAAGTAGTTAACTAATACACTATGTACTACTGCTTCATTTGGTTCAATTCCAAATATATTATCATTTAATTCTACATCGCTAACTTTTTTACCTTCCATATTATATACATCTATTTTAGGCATTGTACTTTTCCTCCCTTCCTATTTACTCATTTTTACGCTTGATTTTATTTTTAGGATAGCTCCTTTTGGTCCTGGAACGCTTCCTTTTACTAATAATACATTTTTATCCATATCAACTTTGATTATTTCTAAGTTTTGGATTGTTATTTTTTGTACACCCATGTGTCCTGGTAATTTCTTACCTTTAAATACTCTACCTGGTGTAGATGTTGATCCCATTGAACCTGGTCTTCTATGGTACATAGAACCATGTCCCATTGGTCCTCTGTGTTGTCCATGTCTTTTGATAACACCTTGGAATCCTTTTCCTTTTGATATTCCTTGAACATCAACTTTTTCACCTTGTTCGAATGTATCGGCTTTTACTTCATCTCCAACTTTTACATTTTGAACATCGTCTAATCTGAATTCTCTTAAATGTTTTTTTGCTTCAACATTTGCTTTTGCAAAATGTCCAGCTTGTGGTTTGTTTACTTTGTGAGATTTTACTTCTCCAAATCCTAATTGGATAGCATTGTATCCATCTGTTTCTACTGTTTTAACTTGTGCTACTACACAAGGTCCTGCTTCTATAACTGTTACTGGAATGATCATACCTTTTTCATCAAATATTTGTGTCATTCCAACTTTCTTTCCTATTAATCCTTTTTTCATTTTTCTTTCCTCCTATACGTTTCACCGTATAAGTTATTCGTAGCTCGCTACGCTTCGCACGACTAACTTAACTATTGGCTAATTACATTTATTTAGTAACTAGCTTGGCTTCGTTATTTTTTTATAATTTTATTTCTATATCAACACCTGCTGGTAATTCTAACTTCATTAAGTTATCAACAGTTTTTTGTGTTGGATAAAGAATATCGATAACTCTCTTATGTGTTCTCATTTCAAATTGTTCTCTTGAATCTTTATATTTGTGTGGAGAACGTAAGATTGTTACAACTTCTTTTTGTGTTGGAAGTGGAATTGGTCCTGAAACTTTTGCTCCTGTTTTTTTAGCAGTATCTACTATCTTTTCAGCAGACTGATCTAAAATAACATGATCATAAGCTTTTAACCTTATTCTTATTTTTTCGCTTCCTACCATTTGATTTGTTGTTGCCATAGTATAATTTCCCTCCTTAAAATATTTAAATGTACCTAGACAAGTTTAAACGCACCCTGGTGTTTTGTAAAACTCCAATATAAAAACCCAAGTTGGCATGATTATCTTGGGATAAGTGCATTATGTATTTTGTAGCTCGTGCTTAATGCTTATACAGTTCCCCTTATGCAATTTTGCTGCATAAGTTGTCTTTAATTCGCTTCAAGTTTGCTACTGTATCCATTATACAGCTTCGCTGTATAAGTTATCTGTAGCTCACTTCGTTTTGCACAGCTAACTTAACTTACCGCCCGGTCTAAGCCAAGACATACTCCATAGAAGTTCCCTCCAAACTTACGCATTGTAAGCTTGTAGCCACATTCTACTTCATCGCTAATCTCATGCTCAATAATTATACAACGCTCACACCCACAAGTCAATAGGTTTTTGAAATATTTTTGTAATTTTTTAATTTAATAAAAATAGGTATAAGATTTTTTAATCTCATACCTATTTTTATTGTATTATCCTTTTATAACTTTATCTATTTCATCCTTCATAGACATTAATGTTGCACAGCTCTTATCGAATTTTTCTTTTTCATCACCTTCTAATGGTAATTCTAATACTTCTCTTGCACCTTTTCTATTTATAATTGTTGGAACACCAATATATAGTCCTTCATGACCATATTCACCTTTTAAATATGTTGATACTGTCATTATTTCGTTTTGGTCATTTAATATAGCTTTTATTATTTTTGTTAGACCTAAACCAATTCCATAATATGTTGCTTTCTTTCTATTTATAATTTCATAAGCTGCTTGTTGTACTTCTGTGTATATTTTCTCTAAATCTGACATTGGATGTTTATTATCTTTCATTATTTCTGTCATTTTTTTGCATCCTACATTAGCATGGTTCCATGGAACAAATGATGAGTCACCATGTTCTCCCATTATATATGCATGTACATTTTTACTAGAAACTTTTAAATATTTTCCTATTAAATATCTTAATCTAGCTGTATCTAAAACTGTTCCTGAACCAATAACTTTTGAACTATCAAATCCAGATACTTCTCTTACTACATATGTCATTAAATCTACTGGATTACTTGCAATTAAAAATATACCTTTAAACCCACTAGCGACTACGCTTTCTGTAATTTCTTTCATTATTTTAGCATTTGCAGAAGCTAAATCTAATCTTGTTTGTCCTGGTTTTTGGCTTAATCCAGCTGTTATTACTACAATGTTAGCATCTTTACATTCATCATAATCTCCAGCTTTAATAATCATGTCATTTGGAGCACAAGGCATACCATGTGCTAAGTCCATTGCTTCTCCTTCAGCTTTATCCTTTAACACGTCAATTAATACTAATTCATTAATTCCTCCTTGATTTAATAAAGAATAAGCCATACTCATTCCAACGAAACCTGTTCCTACTAATACAATTTTTCTTTTATCAATCATATTAAAAACTTCCTTTCTCTTTTTTATTTTTCCAGTCTAATATTATACACTTAATACTAAGTATCTGTCAAATTTTAATTTTTATTACAATTTTAACTTATTGCATCAACAATTGCTTTTATTATAATATTGTTTTCATATAAATTATGTAGCCATCTGTTAGTTGCAGGAATTTTATATATAATAAAACATATTAATGCAAGAACCGCAATTACACTTACTATTGCAACTACTTTTCTAATAAAAGCTTGTAATCTTAGTTTTCGTAACTCTTTATTATATTCTTTTTTAAATTGTTTATTTATAGCTTTATTTTTTTCTGCTTCTCTTTGTACATTTGTATATTGTCTTGCATATACATTGCTAATATTATTAACATAGTTTTGATGTTCTAGTTGTTTTTTTCTTTCTTCTTCTTCTTTTAATCTAGCAATCTTATTGTCATATGTTTTTCTCTTTTCTGAATTCGATAAAATTTCGTAAGCTTCGTTTAAACTTTTTATTTTCTCTTCGGCAGCTTTTTTATTTTTTTCTTCTTGTAAATCTGGATGATATTTTTTGGCTAAAACTTTATATGCTTTATCTATTACTTCCTTAGATGCATTCTCATTAACTTCTAATATTTCATAATAATTTTTCATTATTCCCTCCGCTGGCTAACAATATTGTTAAAAGCAACTATTTAATAATTCAATCAATTGGTACAATTATAACATTTCTTATATAAATAGTATAGTATTTTTTGTAGTTTAGTGTTATAATTTCTGTATTATTACATAAGGAGTTGAACAATAAATGAAATTATCTTCTGATAAAGACACAATGGCAGAATTAAAAGCACTAATTTTATATATTCTTTATAAGATAAATAAACCTATTACAAATGATGAATTTTTAAAATTAGTATTAACGATAACAGACATTAATTATTTTTATTTTCAACAGTTTTTATTAGATTTAATGTCAGCAGAATATATCGCTTCAATAAAAATAGATGAAAACACCCTTTATAAAATAACTCCAAAGGGTATAGAAGCTTTAAGATTAACAGGTGATATGATTCCTGGTATCTTAAAACTAAAAGTTGATAAAAACTTTAAAAACGAATTAAATATAATTGAAAATGAGGTCTCTGTTTCAGCTGAATATATTCCCAAAAATGATAAATCTTTTAAAATCTTTTGTAAAATTACCGAAAATGGCGAAACAGTATTTGAAATAAGAACTCTGGCAGGATCTAGCGAACATGCAAAACGAATAGTTGACAATTGGAAAAATAATGCTACAGATATATATCCTAAAATCATGAAAGCTTTAAATTGTGAATCTGATGAAAATAACTAGTTATTTGCTAAGAAGAAGGTGTCCTAAAATAGGACACCTTCTTCTTCGATATTTGCAAATAGGGATTTTAAGGAACGTCCCCGATTCCCTATTTTCCTTCTTACATATTCATATACTATAATACTTGTTGCAACTGATGCATTTAAACTTTCTGTTTTTCCCAACATTGGAATAATAATCTTTTCATCAGCAATGTCTAATATTTCTTTTGATATTCCATTTGCTTCATTTCCTATTACTAATATTTTTTTATTATATTCTATTTCATAAATATTTTTACTTGCTGTTAAATCTGTGCACATAACTTTATACTTATGTCTTTTCATTTCTTTTAGAGTTTCTTTAAAATTTTCTGCTTCTACTACATTAACTCTAAAAATAGCACCCATTGTTGATCTTACAACCTTAGGATTATATGCATCTACAGTATCTTTAGATACTATTACTTGTGATAAGTTAGCACTATCTAAAGTTCTTAATATTGTTCCTAAATTTCCTGGATCTTGCAACCCTTCTAATGCGACAATTATATCTTCATTATAATTAATCTCTTTTTTATTGTTTTTCTCTACTACTGCTAAAATTCCTTGTGGCTTAGAAACATCTGTAAGACTTTCAAAAATCTTTTTGCTTACATATAAACAATCATATTTTGCTATTTCATATAAAAGTTTATCATTTATTATGTTATTAGCTAAGCATTCTTCACATATTACAACTTTCTTTATAACCGCTTTTTCTTGAATAGCTTCCCTTATTATTTTTATCCCTTCAATTATATATTCATTATTTAAATCTCTATATTTTCTTTCCTTTAATTTTTTTATATTTTTTATATTCTCATTATCTTTACTAGTAATAATTTGCATATTTACCTCCTAGTTTTCACATAAGAATTTTAAGAACTCTCTAATACTAAACAAAATCTTATCATCTGATAATTCCTCTATTTTGTATGTAATATATGGGTCTTTTCCTGGGGAAAACTTAATTTTATTTCTATACTCTTTAAGTAGTTTATCCACAATATCAAATTTAAAACGCTCTCCTTCGAAGGAAAATACTACTCCATTTGCTTTTTGTTGAATTCTAAAAATATATAGCTTCTTAGCTAAAGACTTTATCCTTGCAATATTTAATAGATTTTCTACCTCTGCTGGAGTCTCTCCATAAATATCAATCATTTCGTCTATTATATTTTGAATATCTTCTTCTGTTCTACACAAAGCAATATCTTGATAAATTTTTATCTTTTGGCTTGCATCTGTTATATAACTGTCTGGAATATAACTTGATACATTTAAATCTATTTGTACATCCTTTTCCTCTTCTTCTTGAGGAATATCTTTCATTTCTTTTATAACTTGATCTAATAAATTACAATATGTATCATAACCAACTTGTTCCATATGGCCATGTTGGATTTCCCCAAGCATACTTCCTGCTCCTCTTATTTCTAAGTCTCTCATTGCAATTTTAAACCCAGAACCAAACTCTGTAAATTCCTTCATTGCTTTTAATCTTTTATCTGCTACTTCTGATAATAACTTATCCCTCCTATAAGTAATATAGGCATATGCTTGTGCATCACTTCTTCCAACTCTTCCTCTTATTTGATATAACTGAGCTAAGCCTAGTCTATCCGCATTTTCTACAATTATTGTGTTTGCATTTGGAATATCTATTCCAGACTCTAATATTGTTGTACAAACTAATACATTTGTTTCTCCATTAATAAAATCAAGCATTATATTCTCTAACTCGTTACCAGACATCTTACCATGTGCATAACTAACTCTTGCTTCTGGAACTAATTTTAATATTTCATTTGCTTTTCTTTCTATTCCTTCTACATTATTATATAGGTAAAATATCTGTCCCCCTCGTTCTAATTCTTTTATAATAGCTTCTTTTACTACTTCTTCATCATATTCCAATACATATGTTTGCACTGGTTTTCTATTTTGAGGCGGTTCATATATTATAGACATATCCCTTACACCAACTATCGACATATGTAATGTTCTTGGAATTGGTGTGGCTGTCATTGTTAAAACATCTATACTATTTTTATATTCTTTTATTTTTTCTTTATCTTTAACCCCAAATCTATGCTCTTCATCTATTATTAATAAGCCTAAATCTTTAAACTCAATATCTTTACTTAATATTCTATGTGTACCTATAACAATATCTATTTCTCCCAATTTTAATTTTCTAATAATCTGTTGTTGCTCTTTTTTGGTTCTAAATCTATTTAAAACTTCTATATTAATTGGAAACTCATGCATTCTTTCTTTAAAGCTTTTATATTGTTGATCTGCAAGAACTGTAGTTGGAACCAAATATGCAACCTGTTTTTGATCCATTACTGCTTTAAATGCTGCTCTCATTGCAACTTCTGTTTTTCCATACCCAACATCACCACATAATAACCTATCCATTGGCTTTTGCATTTCCATATCTTTTTTTATTTCTTCAATGCACCTTAATTGATCGTCTGTTTCTTGATATATAAAACTATTTTCAAATTCTTGTTGCCAAGGAGTATCTTTAGAAAACGCATATCCTTTAGATTTTTGTCTTCTGGCATACAGTTCTATTAATTCTCTTGCAACTTCCCTTAAGTTTTTCTTTACTCTTTCTTTAGTATTTTCCCATTCTTTACTGCCAAGTCTATTTATTTTTGGAAGACTATCTCCTCCGCCAATATATTTTTTAACATTATCTAATTGGTCTGTTGGAACATAAAGCATATCATCATTTTTATACTTTATTTTTATATAGTCTTTTGTTGTTTTATCTGTAACTATAGTATTTACACCAACAAACTGACCTATACCATGAATTTTATGTACTACATAATCTCCTGGTTTTAATTCTGAAAAAATAATTTTTTCAGCTTCATTGAAAATTTTACTTGATTTTCTTCTTTTTCTTTTTTCTATACTAATTAAATCATTTGCTATTATTACTAGAATGTTGGCTTCATAACTTTCATACCCTTGCTCTAAATTTCCTACAACAATTTTTACAGCAATTCCATTACTTATTTCTGAATATTTTAAATCTTCCTTATATTCAGAAATAATTTCATTTTCATCCAAAATAGCCTGTAATTTTTTAGCCTTTTCTTTAGAATTAACATATAAATATAGTTTCTTTCCTTCTGTTTTTGCTTTTAGAATATCTTCAATAAATTTATTAAAATCTGACCTGTTATAATTTAATGTTCTAAATCTAAAAAAATATTTTTCGGATTCTAAATTATTTCCTAAATCATCTGAAATTAAATATATTTTTTGTTTTTGTTTTATTCCTTCCGTAAATTCCTCTATTCCTATGTAGTTTTCTAATGCATTAGGAATAATTCTTTTCTTTTCTATTAAGGTATTCTCTAATTCTTCTAAATCACTTAATATATTCTTTCCTCTAGTAAAAACTTTTCTAGGTTCTTCTAAAAATAAAATATATTTTTCTGTAATATAATCTAATAATGTAGCTTTCTTACTATAAAAGAATTTAAAATATTTATCTACTTTTGAAATATATTCTCCTGTTTTTATTAATTCTATATCTTCTTTAACATTATTTTTTTGATTTTCGGTATAGTTATCTATATTATTTAATATTTTATTACATACTTCTTCTAAGCTATTTTCTAACAAATATTCATGTAGTGGATTTATTTCTATTTCTTGAATCATATCTATAGATCTCTGAGTTTGTATATCAAATTTTCTAATAGAATCTATTTCATCTCCCCAAAATTCTAGTCTTATTCCATATTTATCATCAAATGATAAATCTAAAATTCCACCTCTACTGCTAAATTCTCCTTTTCCATCTATCAGCTCCGCCTTAGTATAGCCTAGCATAGAAATCTTTCTCTTTAATTCTTCTAAATCATACGTTGCTCCAACTTTTACTGATATTTTATTTTTAAATAAAATATCTTCTGCAATTATAGGTTGTAATAAAGATTCAATAGAACACACTAAAACTTTAATTTTTCCGTTTTTTATATTTTTTAAAACTTCTATTCTTTCATATGGAAGTTCTTTACTTTCTGCAACATAATCATATGTAAGTATTTCTCTTTTCGGAAAAAAGAACACTCCATTAATATAACTTCTTATTTCTTCTGCAAGTTTTTTTGCTTGCAATTCATTATATGTTATAAGACATACTGGCCTTTTTATATTTTCTTCTGTAGAAGCTACAATTTGTGGTGCTCCCACGCCAGCTAACCCCAATATTGATATTGGGGCTTTTTCTTTTTTTATTCTTTCTAGATATTCATTAAATTTGTCCGATTTAGTAAGTTCTGCTAATACTGGATTCATATTTCTCTCCTTTAACATTATATATTATATAATATTTTCCAAAAAATTGAAATATATATAGTAATAAATATTCATTTTAAGGAGAAGCTATGAAGATACTTACATTTTCTATTAGAAGAAATTTTTTTAGTATTATTTTTGTGATTTTTACTATACTACTTGTATTATTTTCAAGTTCCAATTTAGTCGCTGCCAAAAATGGTTTATATCTATGGGCAAATAATATTATCCCAGCTCTTTTTCCATTTTTCATTGCAACAGAACTTTTAAGTTGTACCAATGTAATAAATATTCTTGGTAGATTTTTTAATAAATACATGAGACCGATTTTTAATGTCCCTGGAGAAGGAAGTTATCCTTTAATAATGGGAATTATCAGTGGCTATCCTGTTGGTGCAAAAATTGTATGTGACTTACGAAATAAAAATATTTTAACAAAATCAGAAGCTGAACGTTTATTAGCTTTTACAAACAATTCTGGTCCATTATTTATTCTTGGCACTATTGGTATTGGCCTTTTTAAAGATACTTCAACAGGTATTATTTTGTTAATTACACATATTTTAGCATCATTAACAGTTGGAATTCTTTTTAGATTTTGGAAATATAAAGATGTGAATATTGCAACTTCCTCTTCTACAACTCATATTATAAATAGTACTGTTAATCGTTCAAATATTGGAGATGTATTGATGTCAGCAATAAAAAATTCTATCTTTACAATACTAAATATTGGTGGATTTATTGTTCTTTTTTCTGTAATTATCTCCATTTTTAATAGGACACATCTTATAGATTTAACAAGTGCCATATTAAGTCCATTATTTAATTTATTACATATTACCCCTGACTTTGTTCAAGGTATTTTAAATGGATTTTTAGAAATAACTAATGGACTGCAACAAATAAGTAGTATTCCTATTAAAAATATTTCTTTTAGTATCGTTATTTGTGCATTTATATTAGGCTTTGGTGGAATATCAGTTTTATTGCAAGTATATGGTTTTACTTCTAAATCAGATGTTTCAATAAAAGCTTATATTGTAGGTAAATTCTTACAAGGATTTATTGCTGCTTTTTATACTTTTTTAGTATTTCATTTTTTTCGGTTTTTTATCTTTAGATTTAAGTAATATTGTTAGTATTTTTGAATATGTATAAATTAAGTTATCATCATTGATAAACTATTTACATAAAAATATACAAGGAGGTTAGTTTTATGGATAAAAATATTGATTTTTCTAATATAAACGGATATCAATCATATGATTTTCCTGATCCTGAAAATTTTTTTAATCCCATGAATCAATATGAACAAGGATATATGTATTATAAATGTTTATGTATGCAAATGGACTATAAAATAAAGTGTAAAGAATATGAAAAAATGTGTAATGGAAAAAGTTGATAGAAATAAATATTCTATCAACTTTTTCCTATTGTTTTTACTTATGTTATATACCATTAAACAAAATTAATCTGTAGTCTAAATCTTTGACTTCTCATCTATGTGAAACCAGAAATTTCAATGGTTGATTAATTTATTATATCAATAATTGTTTTTTCTTTTATTTTATCTTTTCCAATTTTATATATATCTATTAATTTCTTTTCTGTTTCTAAGGCCTTTTCTATGTCATTAGCATATATTGTGGCTAATTTATCACCATTATTTACTGAATCCCCTATTTTTTTATTTAATACTAACCCAACTTGTAAATCAATTTTATCATCTTTGCTTTTTCTTCCAGCTCCTAGATCACAAGATAATTTTCCTATTTCTTCAGCATTAATTTCTTCTACAAATCCTTTTCTAGTTGACTTTACTTCTCTTATTATTTTAGCTTTTTCAAATTTAGATACATCCTTAACATATGATATATCTCCGCCCTGGTTTTGTACAAGTTCAATAAATTTATTATATGCCTTACCATTTTTTATATTTTCTAACAATTTTTCTTTATTTTTATTTATATCCGTACCTTTTCCTGCAAGTTTAACCATATATGCTCCAAGTTCTAATACAACTTTTTTTAAATCTTCTGGCATATTACCTTTTAAAAATTCTATTGCTTCTATTATTTCTAAACTATTTCCTACTGCAAAACCTAAAGGTTCACTCATATTTGTTATTATACATACTGTTTGCCTATCAGCTAAATTGCCTATCTCAATCATAGTTTTAGAAAGTGCTCTCGCATCATTTATATTTTTCATAAACGCACCAAATCCACAAGTTACATCTAAAACTATTTTATTTGCCCCACTTGCAATTTTTTTACTCATAATACTAGAAGCAATTAAAGGAATACTCTCCGTACATGCAATTGTGTCTCTTAGTGCATATATTTTCTTATCAGCAGGAACTAAATTAAGTGTTTGAGTAATTAAACTTATTCCTATATTTTTTACACTATTAATAAATTCTTTTTCAGAAATTCCAGTTTTATATCCAGGAATAGCTTCAATTTTATCTGCTGTTCCACCTGTAAAACCTAATCCTCTGCCAGACATTTTTGCTACTGGAATTCCCAAAGAAGCTATTAATGGTGCTAAAATTATAGTAACTTTATCACCTACTCCACCAGTACTATGTTTATCTACAACATTAGTTCCTAATTCAGATAGATCTAAAATGTCTCCAGAATTTGCCATAGCAATGGTTAGATCTTTTGTTTCTCTATAATTCATGCCATTTATATATATTGCCATGATTAATGCTGCTGCCTGGTAATCTTCTATTCTATTTTTCGTATATTCTGTAATAAAATAATTTATCTCATCTGTTTCTAGTTCCTTGCCATCTCTTTTTTTGGCAATAATATCAACAATATTCATCCATCTTCTCCATATCCTATTTTATAGTATTCAACTAACAATTCTAATTTTTAGTCATTCACAAAATGTTTTATAAATGTTCTTCTATGTATTGGACATGGGCCATATTTTTTAAGTGCTTCTATATGTGCTTTTGTACCATATCCCTTATGTTTTGCAAAACCATATTGTGGGTAAACTTCATCCCATTGTCTCATTATCCTATCCCTTGTAACTTTTGCAAGTATTGAAGCTGCAGAAATGCTATAGCATTTTGCATCACCTTTAATTATTGAATCATATTTTATATTACATGTATCTATTCCATTTAAGGCATCAACTAAAATTAATTCTGGTTTTATTTTTAGTTCTCGTATTGCTTCCGTAACACCTTTTTTAGTAGCATTAAGAATATTAAGTTCATCAATATCTTGTTTATCTATTATTGCAACAGACCAACTTATCGCATTTTCTATTATTTCATCATATAATTTTTCTCTTTTCTTTTCAGAAACCTTCTTTGAATCATTTATTCCTTCTATCATTGAATCTTCTGGCATTATTACACATCCTACAACAACAGGTCCAGCTAATGGTCCTCTTCCTGCTTCGTCTATTCCAGCTATATACTTTATTCCTTTTTTATGATAATCAAGTTCTATTTTTTTTAGTTCTTTTAATCTTTGTTCTTCTTTTTCTTTCATTTTTCCTCCGTTATTTTGATAAATTATTAATATCTGTTAATGAATAAACAATATTATTATCTTCTGTTTTATATCCATCTAAATAATATACCTCTTCAGTTTCATAATTTATAACAAAATCTTGTTCTTGTTTTATTTCTGTAACCTCTAATTTTTCTAAATCTTCTTTAGATAAAAGTCTTATTTTCCCATTATCTTCTATATGTAATTTTTTTAAGTCATCTTCTGAAATTTCTTTTCCAATATAATCACTTGTATTATTCACTTTATTTCTTTCATTTATAACTTTTGCTTTAGCTTGTATTTGTAACATCGTTGTACTTAAACTTTGCAATTCTTGTTCATGTAAATTGTTTTTTATATAAAATACTGCTCCAATTACTAATATTACTATTACTAAAACAATTAATACCAATTTAAGATTTAAGAATCCTTTTTTTCTCATAATTCCCTCCAATTTTTCTTATTATATCTTCTTTTTTTCATTATTACAATAAAGAAATACACATTTTTCACAGTTTTTTCACAAAAGTATTGTATCTTTTAATTAGTTTAGTATAAGATAATAAAAATGGAGGTAATTTTAATGGAAGAAAATAGTCAAAAAAAAGTCGAAAATAAGAAATTTAATTTTCCACAAAAAAATAACAAGGCTTTTAAAGAAAAGGGAAAAACTGGTTTTGGGAAAAGTGTTTTAATTCCGTTTTGTTCAGGCGTTATAGGAGCTGCTTTAGTTGTAGGGGTTTGTTTTGGAATACCAACAATTAGAGATGACATAATGGGATCAAAATCAAGTAGTTCAAGTACTAGCACACAATCTGTTGGCACACAAAATTTAGTTTCTTTGTCAGCTTATTCTGATACAGCAACAAATGTGGCTGCAAAAGTATTACCATCAATAGTTGGAATTAAAGTACAATATACTGTTAATTCTATATTTAGTGGTTCACAAGCTGCAACTGCCGAAGGTTCTGGAATTATACTTAGTGAGGATGGATATATTTTAACTAATAACCATGTTGTTAGTTCAAGTGATTCTTCATCTTATTATGCTGTTTCTGAAGCAACAAAAATTACAGTAACATTGTATAATGATACAACCGAATATGAAGCAAAAGTTATTGGAACAGACTCACAAACAGATTTAGCTGTTATTAAAATAGATAAAAATAACTTAACTCCTGCTGAATTAGGCGATTCAAGTAGTGTAGTAGTTGGTGAATTTGCAATGGCAATAGGTAATCCTTTAGGAATGCAAAGCTCTGTAACATCTGGTATCATTAGTGCTGTTAATAGAACTGTAGCAAGTACAGATGGAAACAACTATAATCTTATTCAAACAGATGCTGCTATAAATTCTGGTAATAGTGGTGGTGCATTAGTAAACAGTGAAGGTAAAGTTATTGGTATAAATACATTAAAATTAAATGGAACTGGTGTTGAAGGTATGGGATTTGCAATTCCAATAGATTCTGCAAAACCAATATTTGAGCAATTAATCTCTAATGGAAAAGTTTCAAGACCATATATAGGATTAACAGGTAGAGATTTAAATGAACAAACAGCAAAAGCAAATAATTTAGTAGAAGGTATTTATGTTGTTTCGGTTGAACCATTCTGTGCAGCAGAAAAAGCTGGTATAAAAGCTGGTGATGTTATAGTCGGAATAGACGGTACTTCTATAACTACTATGGATGAATTAAATAATATCAAAAACCAACATCAAATTGGTGATGAAGTTACTTTAAAAATAAACAGAAATGGTAAAGAAATGGATATAAAAGTCACATTACAAGAACAACCTTCAGAAAATAATTAATCCATATTTTTTCAAATATATCACTTTAAGTTCACAAAATGAACAAATTTAATTGGTATATTATAGAGGAAGTCAGTAATACTTATTACTCCAATTACTGACTGTATGTTTAAAAACATCCCCTTTTATTTTCAAAAAAGAAGCACTTGGTAGTGCTTCTTTTTTTATTTAATAATTACTATCGTTTTACATCTACAGTTATAATTATACAAAGCAATTAAGCCACCATCGAAATATTTAATTCCGTTTAGTGGCCTTAATTTATTTTTTAAAATATTATTATATCTGTTACATCTGTATTGCTAGAATTTCCATATGCATAAATAACATATACATTATTATTTTCATCAATAAAAAAGTTTGTTATATTTTCTACATCATATCTATCACTTCTTAAGTCTCTTATATAAACAGAATATCCTAATTGTTGTAATGCTTTAGCCTCTTCTTGCTTTCCTTGCATTTGCCTTTTTATTTTATCTTGCACTGTAGTAGTATCAAGATTTTTAAGTTGCATAATATCTGAAAATTCTACTTTTTTCATTTCTTTTATATTATAGCAATATGTTTGTATAATAACTCTTTGTGGATTGCTTCCTTCTTTTAAAGTTGATCTTATAACTATTGATAAAATATTATTATTCAAATAAGCTTCATAATCCACTGAATATACCGACCTATTCGCTCCACCATTTAGTATACTTTCTGCTTTATCTTGAAATATTTTTTTAATGTCTTCATTATATGATTTTATTTCTTCAGAATTTATATTAAGCATTGGTATTTTTACATCAATTTCATAATTTCCTGAATTTACTTCTGTTTTCTCATAATCTGTATATACATAATCTTTGTCTGCATTTATTTTTTCAGTCTCTTCTGATGTGTTTGTATTATTAAATGAGTTTTGAAACACATCGTCAAAATTATCTACTAAATTTGTTTCTATCATTCCTGTATTACTTAAACTATTATCAGCTAAATTTTCTTCATCCTGAATATTAGGATTCATAACATAATACAAAGCTTCTAAAATAGATATTATACATACAATAATTATGAGAATAAAGCAAAATATTTGACTTTTTGGTAACTTTATTTTTCTCATATGTACTCCTTTTCTAACTTACAACTAATTATAACATTTAGGTATATAATTTTCAACTTTTTTAAACAGATATATTGTTTGAAATCATTGACTATTGTGGTATAATAATATAGTATTATATATATTGTATAAACTATATATTAATAAAAATTTTCGATAAAGGAGAACTTAATTAATGATTTGTTCAGAATGCAAAAAAAATACTGCAATCATATTTATAAATTCTATAGACAAGGATGGTAAAGAATCATTAAAAGGATTATGTTATGATTGTGCAAAGAAAAAAGGAATTGATCCATTAGATGTTATTGCAAAACAAAATAACATTTTAAATAATAATATAAACAATAATAATATGTCTAGTCAAATTGAATCTCTATTTAAAGATTTATCAAAAAATTTGAATTTAGAATCATTAAATTTAGTTAATTTAGGAAATGATTCTTCAGATACTGATGATGATTCTGCAGACAAAAATATAAATGGTGTACCACTAGAATCATTATTTGCTGGTTTTATAACTCCTAACAATGATTCTGGCGAATCTGAAAATAGCAATACTAAACAGCAAAGGAAAAATTCTAAGAATAGGAAAAAGAAAAGAAAATTCTTAGATTCATATGGTACAAATTTAACTCAAAAAGCTAAAAATAATGAATTAGACAATGTAATTGGAAGAAACAAAGAAATTGAAAGGATGATTCAAATTCTAAATAGAAGGTCAAAAAATAACCCTTGTCTAATTGGTGAACCAGGAGTTGGTAAAACAGCTTTAGCTCAAGGTCTTGCTATAAAAATTGCAAACAAAGAAGTGCCACCAAAATTACTAGATAAAGAAGTTTATTTAATAGATATGACTGCTTTAATTGCAGGAACTCAATTTAGAGGACAATTCGAAGCAAGAATTAAATCTTTAGTAGATGAGTGTAAAGATTTAGGTAATATCATATTAGTAATAGATGAAATTCATAATATTATTGGTGCTGGTGATGCAGATCATTCTATGAATGCTGCTAATATTTTAAAACCTTCTTTAGCAAATGGTGAAATTCAACTAATTGGTACAACTACATTAAAAGAATATAGAAAATATATAGAAAAAGATTCCGCTTTAGAAAGAAGATTTCAACCAATTATTGTTCAAGAACCTACAATTCAAGATACAGTTGAAATTCTTGAAGGAATAAAACAGTATTATGAAAAATTTCATGGAGTAAAAATTTCTAAAGACGTTATAGAAAAAACAGTTTCTATGTCTGAAAAATATATACATGATAGATTTTTGCCAGACAAAGCAATCGATATATTGGATGAAGCTTGTTCTAGAATTAATTTAAATAATCAAGACCTATTTAAATTACAAGTTTTAAAAAAGAGATTGCAAGAAATAAAAGATGAACAAGAAGAAATTGCTGCTGAAAGTGCAAAAGCTACTAACGAAAATGATTCTAATCAAGATTACGAAAAAGCAGCAAAATTAAAGGCAACAGAATGTTCAATTAGTCAGGAAATAGAAGATATTCAAAATAATCTTACGATTCCAAATTTAACTGTTCAAGATATTGCACAAGTTATAGAAAGTTGGACAAAAATTCCTGTAACAAAAATAACAGAAGCTGAAACAGATAAGCTATTAAATTTAGAAAAAAATCTTCATACTAGAATAATTGGACAAAACGAAGCTGTAAATAGCGTTGCACGTGCCATAAGAAGAAACCGTGCAGGACTAAAAAGTACTAAAAGACCACCATCTTTTATCTTTGTTGGACCTACAGGTGTTGGTAAAACAGAACTTGCTAAATCATTAGCATACGAAATGTTTGGTAATGAAGAAATGATTATACGAATTGACATGTCTGAATATATGGAAAGTAATTCTACATCAAAGTTAATTGGTTCACCTCCAGGATATGTTGGTTATGATGATGCCGGTCAATTAACTGAAAAAGTAAAAAGACAACCATACTCAATTGTTCTTTTCGATGAAATAGAAAAGGCTCATCCAGACGTATTTAATTTATTATTGCAAATACTAGATGATGGTAGACTTACAGATTCACAAGGTAATACAGTAAGTTTTGAAAACACAATTATAATAATGACTTCTAACGTTGGCTCTAATGCTAATGTAAATTCAATTGGATTTAATTCATCAAAAACATTCAATAAAGAAAAAATAGAATCTAGTCTTAGAGAAACATTTAGACCAGAATTTTTAAATAGAGTAGATGAGATTGTTATTTTTGATAGTTTAACTGAAAATGAATTAATTCAAATTGTTGATATAATGCTTGCTGATACAAGTAAAGCTCTTGCAGATAAAAATATTAGTCTAATTGTAAGTGACGAGGCAAAAAAATATTTAATGGAAAAAGGAACAGACTTAAAATATGGTGCAAGACCTTTAAGAAGAGCTATTCAACGATATATCGAAGATGAATTAGCAGAAAAAGTATTAAGACAAGAAATAAATAGTGGCAATACCGTAAAAGTATATTTAGAAAATAACGAATTAAAATTTACAATACTATAAATGTATTTAATGGAGGACTATAAATGAAAAAAATTGCTAGACAAATTCCTAATATATTAACAATATTTAGATTTATACTTATCCCATTTATTGTAATTAACTTAGCATATGATTCATATATTGCAGCTTTTATTATCTTTACAATATCAGGTCTAACAGATATTTTAGATGGATTTATTGCAAGAAAATATAACTTTATAACTAATTTTGGAAAATTAATTGATCCGTTGGCAGATAAGTGTACACAAGTAATAACTTTAGGAACATTAGCTATAAAAGATATAATACCTATGTGGATAATTATTATAGTTATTTTAAAGGAATTTATAATGGTTGCAGGAGCTTCTTTCCTTTACGGAAAAGAATTAGTTGTTTCTAGTAGATGGTATGGAAAACTTGCTACAGTATTATTCTATATAGCTATTGTATGTTCATTGTTTATAAAACAATTTGATTTTTCATTCGACTTTAGTATATACATTTATTACTTAGCTTTAATTTCTACTATCTTTTCTTTAATTATGTATATAAAGGCTTTTTATATGCAAGGATACTTGAAAAAGGAAAACTTAAAAATAAATGAACAATTTGTAGATAAAACAAAAGACAGTCCTAAAAAATAGGTCTGTCTTTTCTTCTACTCGAAATCTTCTATTGTACTATTTAAATTTTCTTTACCATAGATTTGTATTCCATCTCTTAAATTTATTTTATCTGTCTCTGGTAAATAGTCCGTTGAAATTCCTGTATTTTGATATATTTCTTCTGTTCCGTCTTCTAAAACTTTATAAATAATAATATTACCATTTTCATCTCTTACAATATAGTGCTCATCACATTGCCCTTCCTCTTCTTTTATTAAAACTATTTTATTATTATCAAAACTTTCTATTTTATAATCTGGATATAATTCTTTCACTTCTTCCTTTGTTTTATTTACCATATCACTAGTAACTTCTCTTACTTTTTCTGTTGTATGACCACATTTTTTATAATAATTTTTTATTATTAGTTCCGCATTTGGTGATACTTTTGTTTCTGTGGCACTTACTTTTAACTCATTTACTTCTTGTTCAATTTCATTATTTTCGTAAATACATTCATCTGTCACTTTTTCTTCTTCTTTTGCCAATTTATCATATTTTATATTTTGATATACTACAGCACTTGTTAATATTAACAATGCTATTGTACATATTGATATTATAACTATTTTAAATTTGCTCATAAAAATCTCCTACCTTCTCTACTGTTTTATATTATTATGTAAAATTATTAGCAAATTTATACATTTTTTATGCAGAAAAGAAAAAAAGATGGGCTCCCCATATTTCTCTCTTCTACAAATACTTTAGTAATTATTAACTTGTATCAAAAAATATTTATCAAAATCAACCAACTGTTTATAGAAATCTTTAATTTTTCTTTCTATTTTTTTCCATAAAAATCCTCTAAGTAAAAAGGCTGCCTGAATTTTAAACAATTGTTTTGTATTTATATTTCTTACCTCATATTTTTTACTATTTTAATTACATTTTTGTATTAAATAATAATATATCTATATAGTCTATATTTCTAATATTGTTTAAGCTTACTATTAATCCAAATATGTCCAGCATTGTTTACTTTTATTGTAATTTCTCCATTTAAATCTGTTCTATATATTTTTGTTCCGTAGCATGCTTAATCTATCTAGAACTCCTGCATTTGGATGACCAAATTTATTATTCTTCCCTACGCCAATTACAGCTATTTTTGGATTTACTTTTTCTAAAAATTCTGCTATTGATGATGATTTTGATCCATGATGTGCTACTTTTAAAATATCTGCAGTTAATTTTTCTGTATTTTCATATTTTTGAAGTAATTTCTGTTCTGCTATTTCTTCAATATCACCTGTAAAAATCATTTTAAAACTTTTATAGCAAAGTCTTACAATCATTGAATTATTATTTAAAACATTGTCTGCAATTTGTTTTTCTTCTGGCCATATAATATCTAGACATGTATTTTTATCTAGATTTATTGTATTTCCTTCTCCAACTATTTTTACTTTTATTTTTCTTTTTTTTATAATAGCCAAAAATTTATTATAATTCTCTGAATATTCCACTTGTTTTGGTATTAATACTTGTTTTACATTTAATTCTTCTAAAATCGTTAAAATTCCTCCAACATGATCTGAATCGAAGTGAGAAATAATAACATAATCTAATTTATGAATTTTTTTCTTTAATAGATATGGTAATAATGTTTTCTCTCCCACATCAAAAGTTGAACCAAATTCGCTTCCTCCTCCATCTATTAGTATCTTTTTATTATACTGCGTGGTTATAAGTGTAGAATCACCTTGTCCAACATCTATAAAATTAATATACAAATCTTTTGGTATGTTTTTATAAATAAATGATATACCAATACTTAGCACCAAAATTAGTACTATTATCTTTTTATATTTTCTAAAAAAATGCTTGATTTTATAAATATAGTCCCTTCTTATCATATAATATAAATATATACTTATTACATAGTATATTATAATTTCTTTTATATTTGGAATAATACAATAAATTTTAGAAATACCTATATTCGAAAAAAATCCAACTATGTTTATTGTTATTTCTATTAGAGGTTCTATAACGCAAAATATTTGTAATGGGCATATCATTATAAATAGCCCAATAATTGTAATTATCGTCGATAATGGAATAATTAATAAATTTGAAAAAATAAAAGTTAATGAAATAGTTCCAAAAACATATAATATTATAGGAAAAATAAAAATTTGAGCAGCCACAGAACTAATTATAATATTTAAAATATATCTTAAAATATTATTTTTAATTACTTTATTAACTTTCTTTATAGTAAAACTTCCTAATACTATAATTCCTAAAAATCCAAAATATGATAACAAAACACTTAAACTGTTAATTGCAAAAGGATTATTTATTAATATGATAAGTAAAGATATTCCCAAACTATTTGCTATATCATACCTTCTAATAATTAATCCACTAATCAAACTTATAATACACATTATGCAAGCCCTAATAATTGAAGGTGTTAAACCTGTAAGAAACATAAATTCAATTAAAATTACTATACACAAGGCATCCATTATTTTTTTATGTATTTTTAACAATCTGAAAAGAATTGTAATTCCTATAATAATATTCGAAACTTGTCCTCCTGATACCGACAAAATATGATATAGATTACTGTTTAAAAAATCTGTTTTTAATTCTTCACTTAAATCTTCCGTATCGCCTAAAATCATAGCAATAAGCAAATTTTTATTTTCTTCTTTTTTTATTACTTTACTTATATTACTCTTTAGAATTTCTTTTAATCTAGCTGTATATAGTATTAATTTATTTATTCTACCCTTTTTTATTACTTTATAATGATTAATTTCAACTGTTCCATATATTTCTAATGTTTTTAAATATTCTTTGTAATTAAATCCTCTTTCATTTCTAGCAACATCTGGTTCATCATACGTCCCATCAATTACTAACATATCTCCTACTTCAATATTAGCTTGTTTATTTACTCTTATATATAATTTTGTACCATTTCTTGCGCTATTTTTACTATTAATAACTTTAACCTTATATAAGTCTTTATACTCTTTTGGCTCTTTCTCAGCAATCACAATGCAATGCTCGGCTATTTCTTCTTCTGCTTCGTATATAGTATCATATTTTTGCTCTAAAATATTTGTATACAGAAAGCCAAAAGTCATGCTAATCAAAATTAGTAATTCAGTATATTTTTTTAAGAATCTCCTTAAAAATCTAAAGTATTTATTATTTATTTTTCTGATGCAAAAAATACTTATTGCAATAATTAGTATAAAACAAAAGAAGGCTATACTTTTTATGTATAAGCCCCCTAATATACCTATAATATATGAAATTAATATTATTATAATTGGTCTTTTCAAATTACCTCGTTTCTATTTGCCCCCAATTATAATACTCTTTTAGCTGTTTTATAATTTTTTGTATAATATCCATCAGATAATGATGTTATTACAACTCCTTTTTGTGGATTTGCTGCATGTATAAAGCTATTATTTCCTACAAATATTCCTACATGTCCTATAGAACTCCCACCTTGTGAAAAGAATACCATATCTCCTAATTGTAAATTTGCTTTTGAAACTGTAGTTCCTATATTAGACTGTGCTGCTGCTGAATGTAATAAATTCACACCAAATTTACTATATATGTATTGGGTAAATCCTGAACAATCAAAAGAATTTGGACCTACTCCTCCATAAACATATGCTTTTCCTAATAATGTTTTTGCATAATCAACTACTTCTTCACCTTTACTTACAACTGCACTCGTATCTTCTGATTCTGTTACATCAGCTATAGTATTTGGTAAATCTACAATTTTTTGAGTTCTTTCACTATCACTTCTGTTTGTTGATTGGACTTGCTCATCTGAAATATATTCACTTGACACATATCCACTAACACCTGTACTTGTTGTTATTCTTGTCCAACCATTTTCTTGTCCTTCTATAGTAACTTCTGTATTTCTTGTTAATGTTGTAACAACATTTGCAGAAGTACTTGCACTTGCTCTAACATTAACACTACTTGCACTAATATAACCTGTTTGTGTCTCTGTTGTAGTAGCTGGAGCTTCTTCTTTCTCTTCTACTTCATCTACTTGTTTTGTATTTTGTGTTTCTTCTATAGCAATTAACTTATCTGCTCTTATCCAGCCAGAAACTGAATCAGTAGATATAAAGGCCCAACCATTTACTTCATCATCTACAGTTAGTATAGTATCCTTAGCTAAAGGCTGTATAGCTTCAGCATTTATTAGTGGTAATATTTTTAGTTCAGTTTCTTCTAATAATTTTTGACTTGTACCAATAATACTATTTTGTGTTTCAGAGTTTGTTGTATCAGCTGTCGTATTAGTTACTGTATTATTTGCAACTACATTTTCCTGTGGAATAATTTCGTTTGAAACATTATTTACTATAGAATTAACTGTATTTTCTACAGTATTGTTGGTAACTTGATTAGTAGTAGTTGTATTGTCTACGACTTCACCTTCTACATCTATATAATCCGCATATACATATCCTTCATATTCTTTATATTTTACCTGATACCAGTCTCCCTCTTTTCCCAACACTTCAACTTTATTGTCAACTGAAAGTAATGTGACAAGTCCTGCATCCATACTTGGTCCTTTACGTAATTTTACAGTTTCACCTGTAATTACTCCATTTGTTTCTGCATTCGATATAACTGTCATTACAGATAAGATTGCAATAATAATAAAAATTATTAATAATTTCTTTTTATACATCCTAATTCTTCTCCTTAGAAATATAGTTTATATAATCATTTTTCATAGGTATTAGTATATAATGAATCCATTAAAAAGTCAATTAGTTTGCGCCCAATAAGTTCTCTATAAAAATAGCACATCTATCTGCTGCCATCTTTAAATATTTGTTAAAATCAATTTGGTTCTCTTCATTTGGACTATCTGAAATTGACCTTATAATTATAAAAGGAGTATCAGATAAATATGCAGTTTGTGCAATAGCTGCACCTTCCATTTCGACGCAATCTGCATCAAATTTAGTACGTATTTTTTCCTTCATTTTTCTACTTGTACAAAAAATATCTCCTGTTGCAATTGTTCCAACTACACATTTGTAATCATTTTCTTTCATGTTTTTTATTACATATTCACATCTTTTAATTAATTTTGTATTACTTTCTAGCTTAACACCTATATTACTTATATATCCTTTTTCATGTCCAAAAGCTGTAATATCGAAATCATGTTGTAATACATATTTGCCAATTACAATATCTCCATATTCTACGTCATCATTAATACTTCCAGCAGAACCTATATTTATAATATAATCTATATCAAATTTATCTATCATTATTTGCGTAGTTCTTGAAGCATTTACTTTTCCAACACCACATTTTACTAAAATAATTTTTTTATTTTTTATTTTTCCTTCAAAGAATTTTAGATTAAATATATCTATTTCTTTAATATTTAACATTTTATTTTTTATTGCTTCCATCTCTTCTGGCATTGCAGCAATAATTCCCACATATTTTCCCATAATCATGCCTCCTTTTGCAAAAATTATACCATAAAAAAAAGAAATTGCATATAAAATACAATTTCTTTTTTTATTATAATTGTAGGTTAGTCAATCATATGTCACACTTTTTTGAAAAATATATACTTTGAG
>CAKNPW010000020.1 GCA_930990555.1 uncultured Clostridium sp.
TCATTGCTGATATTTCTTGTGGTGAGAATTCATCTCCATCTATTTTAACTTTTTCTGCTGTTCCCATTTTTCTCTTAATTGAAATAACTGTGTTTTCTGGGTTTGTAACAGCTTGACGTTTTGCTATTTGTCCTACTAATCTTTCTCCATTTTTAGAGAATGCTACAACTGATGGTGTAGTTCTATTCCCTTCTGCGTTTGGTATAACTACTGCTTCTCCACCTTCCATAACTGCAACACATGAATTTGTTGTTCCTAAGTCAATTCCTATAATTTTTCCCATTTTAAATTCCTCCTAAAAAATATATAAATTTTAAAACTTAATAACTTACTATATATTATAATTATCTTTTAATTGTTTAATTATAATATTATTGTTTTCTATCATTTCTTTTGTAACTTCTTTTTGCCATTCATCTTTTGTCATTTCTGCTAATTTTCTATTTGATAATTTTTTATATCCTAATTCCTCACCTAGCCAAACTGGTTTTTGGAATTTATTGGCTAATTCTTCGTTTGGAAATTCTACTTCTGCTGTAAGTAATCCTTCTAAATAATCATAATATATATCTATTTCAACTTTTAGGTTGTTTTCTATTGGTATTTTAATTCTTGTCTTTTCTGTTATGTTACTAATTTTATTTTTGATTAACTTATCAAATAATTCTCTATCAATTTCATTTTCTATTTCATATTTTTTACTAATATCATAATTATTATTATATTCAATATCACCTTTTGTTTTTAGTGTATAAATATATACTTGCTTATCTTCAGGATAACTTTCCTTTATGTCTCTTATTCTTATAATTGTTAATTTATCCCTATATATAAAAGCTTGTTTTATATGCACAATGCTTTCTATATTTAATTTTTCTGGTAAATACTTTACAGCAAATTTTCTTTCTATTTCTTTATTCATATTTATTTTCCTTTTTTATATTTTTACAACCTCACTCTGTTCGGTTGCATAAGTTATCTGTAGCTCACTTCGTTCGCACAGCCCTTCAGAGGGTTACAACCTCACTTTGTTCGGTTGCATAAGTTATCTGTAGCTCACTTCGTTCGCACAGCTAACTTAATTTGCTACTACAACCATAGAGTGTCTTATAACTTTATCTCCTATCTTATATCCTTTTCTGTAATCCTCTTTTATTTCTTTTTCGCCTAAGTTTTCATCTACTACAGAACTTACTGCTTCGTGCAATTCTGGATCAAAAGTTTTTCCAACTGCTTCTATTTCTTCTACTCCATTTGCTTTTAGTAAATCTTGTAATTGTTTATATACAAGTTCAACACCTTGTTTATAACCAGTATCTTTTGTTTCTACTTGTACTGCTTTTTCTAAATTATCTAATACTGGTAAGATTCCAGTCATTATATCTCCCATAATAGAGTTATATAATTGGTCTCTTTCTTTTGCACTTCTCTTTTTATAGTTTTCAAATTCTGCTAATACTCTTTTATATCTGTCCAT
Organism: uncultured Clostridium sp.; assembly: GCA_930990555.1. Lineage (GTDB taxonomy): Bacteria > Bacillota > Clostridia > TANB77 > CAG-508 > Merdicola. The sequence continues at coordinate 1,478 of CAKNPW010000020.1, forward strand.
TAATTCATCATATTCTTGTTCTTTTTTTACCAACTCCTCTTTTTTTACCATTTCATCTGCTTTTATTACTTCTGGTTCTTTCTTATTTTCTTTTTTTTCTGCCAATTTACATACCCTCTTTCTTATTATTATCTTCATTTAATTTTTTACTTATATATTTCATTACAGCTATAACTTTTGCATAATCCATTCTCTTAGGACCTATAATTCCTATTGTTCCTAAATCTTTATCTCCCATGGTATGTTTAAATGTTATAATGCTAAAATCTTTAAGATTACTATTTTCGTCATCATCACCAATAAATACATTAATATCTTCTGCGTCACCAGAGTTAAATATTTCTACCATTTCATCTTTTGCATCTAGCAAGTTAACAAAGTTTTTTGCTACCTTCATGCTTTTAAATTCTGGTAAATCAAAAGATTTTTTTGCACCTTCTAAGAATATATTATTATTTTCTTCTTCTACAATTTTATTTATTTGTTCAATTATAGCTTTCATAATTCCTATGCTATAGTGAACTTCTGAAAAAATATATTCTGCCATTGGCTTATCTATTTTAGATAAAGGTTTTCCTTTTAATCTTGTATTAAACAAATTATTTAAAGTATCTACTTGGCTTTCTGTTATATCTTCATCAAATTTGATAATTGTTTCCTTAACTAATCCTGTATCTGTAACTATTACAACCATTAACATTCTTTGTCCTAAAGATACAAATTTAATTTCTTCAATAATTTGCTTATCTGCTTTCGGTCCAACTGCTACTGTTGTATAATGGGTTATTTCTGATAAAGTAGTGGTTGCAACTTTAGTTAAATCTTCAATTTCATTAACTTTAACTTTTAATTTTTTTTGAATATATTTAATTTCTTCTAAACTTAAATTATCTTCTTTTAGTAATTCATTAACATAATACCTGTATCCCTCTGCTGATGGTACTCTTCCTGCTGAAGTATGCGGTTTATCTAAAAGCCCTATGCTTTCTAGTTGTGCCATATCATTTCTTATTGTTGCACTACTGTAATCTAATCCATGACCATTTGTTATACTTCCCGAACTTACAGGTTCTGCTGTGCTAATATATTCTTCAACTATTGCTTGTAATACTTTCTTTTTTCTTTCGTCTAAATCTTTCTTTTTCAATATTTTCACCTCTTTAGCACTCTTTGTGTTTGATTGCTAAATTCTTTAAATATATTATATTCAATTTTAGCAAATGTCAATACCTTTTGCTAAAATTTATTTGTGAATTTTTTGTGAATTATGCTTTGCATTTTCTGAATTCTTAGTAAAAAAAACGAGAGGAATACTCCTCCCATATTATTAAATGACTTCTATATTATTCTTAAACAAATTCTTCCCACACCAAATTTGCTAAGTCTAAGCCCTTATTTGTAAGTTTTATATTATCTAAATCTATCTCCACTAAACCTTCTTCTGTAAGTTTACTAAGTTTATCTTTAAATAGATACAATGGATTATCCACATATTTTTGTTTGAATTCTGAGATACTCACACCTTCTAATGTTCTTAAGCCTAACATCATATATTCTTTTTTTGCATCTTCCATTGTTTGATTTTCTTCTATTTTCTTATTATCTGGATTTTGCAAATATTCCTCTAAATTATTTGTATTAGAATATCTTATATTATTATAATAAGAATGTGCTGCCACACCAAAACCAAGATAACTATGTTGTTTCCAGCAATTATAATTATGTTTAGATTTATATCCTTTTTTAGCAAAATTAGAGATTTCATAATGTTCATAGCCATTAGCTTCCAGAACTTCTTTAACTTTCCAATACATTTCTCTTTCTACTTCATCAGTTGGTAAATCAAGTTTTCCTAAATTAACTAATACTTCTAACTTCGTATTTTCTTCTAAAATTAATGAATATACAGAAATATGTTTTGGATTTAAAGTGATAATGTCTATAAGACTATCTTTAACATCTTGCAAGGTTTGTTCAGGAAGTCCTATCATTAAATCCACATTAATATTTTTAAATCCGATTTCTTTGGCTAATTTATATGTATTTAAAAAATCTTCATATTTATGTATTCTTCCTATTTCTTCTAATAACTTATCCTTAGTAGATTGCAATCCTATACTTAATCTATTTATTCCCGCTTCTTTATATAATGTTAACTTGTTTTTTGTTACAGTACCTGGATTTACCTCAATTGTTATTTCTGCATTCTTTTTTACCTTATAATTATCTGTTATGCAATTTAAAATCTCTGCTATATATGACGCATCTATGATTGATGGAGTTCCTCCACCAATATATATTGTATCTATATAATTTTTTACTCTTTTACTTCTTTCTTTTATCTCTTCTTTTAGCGCTTGTACATAATCTTCTTGTTTATCCAATTGTCCTGGATATGAGCAAAAGTCACAATAATAACATTTGCGCATACAAAAAGGTATATGTACATATATACCTATATTTTCCATTTTATATTTCCTCTGCTATTTTTATTAATTTGTTCAATCTATAATTTACTCCAGATTTTCCTACTGGTATTTTTAGCATATTACCTAATTCTATTAGACTCGCATCTGGATTTTTTAGCCTAAGTTCTGCAATTTCTTTTAACTCATCCGATAAATTTGTAAATTTTTTACTTGCTTTTAATTTCTTAATTGCTTCTATCTGTTTAGTAGCTGCATTTACTGTCTTATTTAAATTAGCGACTTCACAATTTACCATTCTGTTTACATTATTTCTAGCTTCTTTTATTACCCTTATCTCTTCGAATTTTAGCATTGCACCACTTGCGCCAATACAAGCTAAAAAATTGGATATATCTTCTCCTTCTTTTATATATAACGAAATACTTCCATTCCTATTTAATGTTTTAGCTGTTATATTGTATTTTAACATTAAATCTTTTATTAGTAATAAATTTTCTAGATTACTAAAATTAATTTCTAAATGATATTTACTACTAGGTTCACTTACCAATCCTGCTCCCATAAAAGCTCCTCGAAGTAATGCTTTTATATCTTTGTCTTCCATATCTTTTGGTTTATTAAATTTGACATGATTTGAATTAAAAGAACAATTACTTAAATTTTCTGATTTGCTAAATGTAATTACATAGCAATTTCCCTGCATTTCTATTTTGTATTTTATACCCATATTATTTAGTAGTTTATTAAATCTATTAATATTAAATTCGTTTTCTGTAGAAAACTTTATCTTTTTTTCTACTTTTGTATTTTTAGTTATTAAATAACCAACTAACTCATAATAAACAGCTTGCTTATCCTTTAGATTATTCAGTTTACTCAATTCTTCTTTTATTTCAGATGAAAAAGACATTTTTACACCTTCTTTATAACTACTATTCTATCATTATCTCCTAAATCTTTTTTAGTTTTTACAAGTTCATATCTTTTGTCTGCATTTATTAATTCAATTAATTCTTCTTTTTGGTCATATCCAATTTCTAAAAAGATCATACCATTATCAGCTAGAAAATTAAATGCTTCATTGATAATTTTTTTATAAAAATATAAACCATCTTCTCCACCATCTAAAGCAATAACTGGTTCTTTTCTTACCTCTTTGTTTAATGTAGGTATAACTTTTTTCTTTATGTATGGTGGATTTGATACGATTACATCAAAATCTCTATTTTTTATATTTGTAAACATATCTGAACATTTGAATTTTACATCAATATTATTATTTTTTGCGTTTAATCTTGCAACTTTTAATGCCTCTTTACTTATATCTATACCACAAACTTCTGAATTTTGCATATATTTTTTTAAAGAAATTGCAATACAGCCACTTCCTGTGCACATATCTAATATCTTTACATGTTCATTTTTAAATGTATTTATAACTTCCTCTACTAAAATTTCTGTATCACTTCTTGGAATTAATACATTTTGATTGACAAAAAAATTTAATTTCATGAATTCTTGATTATTAGTTATGTATTGTATTGGAACATAATTCATTAGTTGCTCAATTCCATCTAATATCTTTTTTTCATTAGCTACATCTAATTCATCTTCACTATGAGCCATTACATATTCTTTAGATTTATTTAAGATTGAAGCTACCAAAATCCTTATTTTTAATAATGGTTCTTCTATATTATTTTCTTTTAACTTAATTATTCCCTGTTTTATTATTTCATTTATTCGCATAAATAATCCTTCCATTATATATAGCTTGCTTTGCACTCATGCTAATATAGGCAATTTAACATTGTTATATACATAAAAAAACTTACCCCGCCTTAGCCGTAAGAAGTTTAGAAATTTTAAGAGCCTACTCGCGTAGGTGGGTGTCTTGTTAAATGCTTGTGGGCTTCTTACTACTAAATAGAAGTGTAAGCTTGCACGCCACATTTAAAGGCGGACTCCCTTATAAAATTTGTTGGTTCTAAAATTCCAGTCTACACGCACTATGCAGGGAAGTTTTTGTTTGTCGTTTATTTAATTTAATAGTATCTTAACACATTATTAATTTGTTTTCAATATCTTTTTTGTGCAATTTTTGTGTTTTTTCTGTTTTATCTTATGAATGCTTTATTAAAGTTATTTATTTTAATTTGTTTATATAATTCTAGTATTTGTACTTTTTTTTATTTTATGATAAAATTATTATAATTATGTGTAAATATTTAAATTTCAATGGTCCAGGCACAAAAATAGTTTTTGAACATATACTTTTCATATAGTGATTTTTATGGAGGTATATGTATGTTCTCTACTATTTCGTTGGCTGGATTTATTTCTTTTTTAAGTTCCGCCGTTTTTGTTGTTGGATATATTCAAAGTTCTAGTTTATTTCCAGAGCCTCTCTTACCATCAGAAGAAATATATTATTTAGATAGATTTAAATCTGGTGATAGCGAAGCCAGAAATATTTTAATAGAAAAGAACCTGCGTTTAGTAGCTCATGTAGCCAAAAAATATTCTACTTCTAATGTAGAACAAGACGATTTAATATCTATTGGTACTATTGGTCTTATAAAAGGTATAAATAGTTTTAAGCATGATAAAGGTGTAAAACTTTCTACATATATTGCAAAATGCATAGATAATGAAATTCTAATGTTCTTACGTTCTTCTAAAAAACTTCAAGCAGAAGTAAAACTAAGTGATCCGATTGGTAAAGATAAAGATGATAATGTTGTAACATTGCAAGAAGTCTTAGAAGCTGATATTAGAAGTATAGAAGATGAAGTTGATTTAGGACTCAAAAAAGAAAAACTTTATACCAATATAGATAAAATATTAAAAGAAAGAGAAAAAGAAATACTTATTAGAAGATTTGGCCTTAATGGTCATAAACCAGAAACACAAAATGAAATTGCAAAAGATTTAGGAATTTCTAGATCATATGTTTCAAGAATAGAAACGAAAGCTATAAAAAAATTAGAAGCAAAACTAAAAAAGGACTAACATAGTCCTTTTTATTACATACTATGTACAACTTCTAATATTTTACTCTGTCTTCTACACTTGTAGTTTGCCCATCTAGAAAATGATACTTATATTTTTTCCTATCTGCCACAGGAACAGGATTTTCCTCGATTTCTTCTGTAAATGGATTAATATATCCATACACATATTCTGGTGAAATATACCCAGGGTGTTGTGTATCTGCTTCTGGAAAATCGGAGTTCCAAATAGGTTCTTCTGCATTTTTAGCTAATAATTTTCTAGGTAGCATAATAATTATTTTATGGTCTGGCACCATCAATCCCATAAAATATTTATCTTCTTCAAAATTTCCGTGAGCTGTTCTTTTTAGTACATTTATACAATCTTCTCCCTGAGTTGAAGAATGTAAGCCTTCCTTATATATACTATCTCTAATATCATGAGTACCTTCTGTTGATCTCAAGTGATTAGATGCATTTATATAATGTGTTATGAAAAAATTATCTTTATCTTCGTACAAACTTTCCATTTGTTTTCCGTATTTTATTGAATAATTACCATCTTCACGCAAATACTCTCGTCCCGCATATAGTAAATCTGCTACATCTCCTGAAGCAATACATTCTAAATCTTCATCACAAGTCTTTCTTAAACCTTCAAATAAAAATCTTTTAGGAATTTTATATTTTCCATCTTCTACTTGTTTTGGGTTTCTTAATTCATCTAATAATCTTTCAGCATTATTTATAGCTAAATTTATAAATGTTTGATCTGTATTCGTTCTATCTTTCACTTCTTCTAATTTTGGCAAAAATTTTTCTATATATTTTTCATATACTTCTGTATTGTTAGATTTGTCAAATTTAATATATCTTATATCTCGCTCAATTAGATCTTTCATAAATTCTGGATTTTTAGCCAAATCTGGATTTTCGTTAACTACAAAGTTTATTGCTATATCTTCATTTTCCATTTTTTCTAGTTTTTTCTTTGCATTTTCTGGATTTAATGTCTGCTCATCTAAATCTAATTTTCTTTTTTCTGATCTTAAATTTGCAATCTCTTCATTTAATTTGGATAATTTTTGGCTATTATCAACTGATGTTTTTAATTCTAGTTTATATTGTTTAGAAAAAGTTCTCATTAAAAATTCTATTATTGGATTTCTTTTCCTATAGATAGAAAGACTCCTATTTTCTTGATTCAGTTTTAATATAGAATCTTTTGTTTCTTGCATCTTTCTTTCTAATTCAATTTTTCTCTCCTGCAAACCTTCACTTTTTTTAATTATTTGTATTAATTTATTTTTTGAATTTTCTAATACTTCATTTAGCATAAGTTTCTCCTTATTTTTTTTATTATATAGAATCTTCTATTACTCTTTCTATATAATATATTAAGCTTCCTTAACCTTTTATCGATATAGCAATCTATATGGTAAAATCACTTTCCATATAATTATACCATTAATATTTTTATTGTGATATATTTTTACAAAAAATTGTAAAATTTTCTTTATATAAAGACATTATTGATAATGATAAAACCATCTAGAATATGATACTCTAAATGGTTTTATTCGTTACATTTGATTATATTTAAAATTTAATTCTCACTGCCATCAGTTACGCTTTCAAATATATCATAAAACTCTTTGTTTACCTTTTTTAATGATATTGGTCTCATATTAGAATTTGTGAAACAATGTTTCGTTTCTCCTACTCCTAAAACTTTTCCAGTTTCTTTATTTCTAATTTCATATCTCATACTTAATTTTATACCGTCAAATTCAGATATGTCTACTTTAACAACTATTGTATCTCCAAATTTTGCAGGATATTTATATTGGTAATTAACTCCTAAAACTGGAATCATTATTCCATTATCCTCTATTTTTTTATATGGTAACCCCATTTTATCTAATAAATATATTCTTGCTTCTTCCATATATCTTATATAATTTGAATGATGAACAACATTCATTCCATCTAATTCATAATAATTTATTCCTCTTTCAAATTCCATTATTTTTCCTCCTTCGGAATTCGGAGATGTTCCTTTTTTCCCTATTTTTCTGATTGAATAGGGATTTTAAGGAACGTCCCTATTTCCCTATTAAATTCCAAAGCATTCCATCACTTACTTCTTTAGAATTATGACCTAAAACCTCTACTAGTTTATATGCAAATAGCATTGCTGTTGCAGGTCCCCTGCTTGTTATAATATTTCCATCTACTTCTACTAAATTTTCAGTATAATTGGCTTTTTTTAATAAATCTTCGAATCCTTTACCTGGATATGATGTTATATTTTTTCCTTCTTCTATGTTTGCTTTAGATAAAACAATAGCTGGAGATGCACATATTGCACCAATATATTTGTTACTATCTTGACTAAATTCTTTTAAAGTTTCTATTAATAATTTATCTTCAGCTAAATTATATGCTCCTGGCAAACCACCTGGCAATACTATCATATCATAATCCTTAATAGATTCATCTATTACTTTATCTGCCAATATTTCTATATTGTGTGAACTTTTTATTTCTCTTCCATTAACACTTACAATATCACATTTGATATTTGCTCTTCTCATAACATCTACTACGGTAAGAGCTTCAATCTCTTCTGTTCCGTCGGCAATCATTACAGCCACTTTTTTCATAATCTTCCCTTCCTTTCTCATTATTAATATATCATATCTTTTAAAATTTTAACAATATTTTGTTTTGAACAATTACTATATAATTTTCCATTTATTTGTACATTCGGAGCAAAACCACATTTTTTAAAACAATTTTTGGTATCTAATGTAATTTTTCCATCTTTACTCGTATGACCTTCTTTTACATTAAATTCTTTTTCAATTTCTTTTATTATATCTAATGAACCCTTCTTTAAACAGTTTGGTCCTTTACATACAATTACTATGTTCTCGCCTTGCTTTTCTAGTTTAATATTTTTCTTATATTTTAAAAGTAGCATTATCTCTTTTTCAGAAATATCTAAATACTTAGCAATTGCTATAATATCATTTCTAGATACGAATCCATTCATTTCTTGAAGTTCATCTAGAATTGGATTTAGGCTTTCTTTAGTTTTTGTATACGCTTCAATAACTTCTTTATTTGTCATATTCTTTACTTCCTTCCATATACATATAACAGAGGTGTATTATGAAATTTCTTTTTAATTACATTAAAGGTATTCTGATTGGCGCTGGCGCAATAATACCTGGTATAAGCAGTGGGGTATTATGTGTTATTTTTGGTATTTACGAAACACTTTTAAATAGTATATTAAACTTTTTTAAAGATTGGAAGAATAATATTAAATTTCTTACTCCTTTTATATTAGGTGGTCTTACTGGAATAATTCTCTTTAGCAATATTATTCTCTTTTTATTTGAAAGATATCCAGAAATTACATCATTTACCTTTATTGGTCTTATCTTAGGCTGTATTCCTTCTATTCTTAAAATTTGTAATTCAAAAGAAAAATTCAAATTACGATTTATAATATTTTTTATAGTATCATTTATTATTGCTATTTTATTACTATTATTAGAAAACCAAATGTCTAATAATATTGGAATATATTATGGTGATAACTATAGTTTTGAATTCTTATTACTGGCAGGCTTTTTAATGAGTCTTGGCGTTGTAGTTCCTGGTGTTAGTAGCACTGTTATTTTAATGCTACTTGGAGTTTATGAGACATATCTTTATGCAGTATCTATAATGAATATGAGAATATTACTTCCTATGGGAATTGGTTTGCTTATTGGTGGATTCTTATGTATGAAATTAATACAATTTTTGCTTAATAAATATCATTCCCAAACATATTATTCTATATTAGGATTTGTTCTGGGCTCTGTATTCATTCTTCTCCCTAATATTAGTTTTAATACAACTGGGGTATTATCAATTATATTTTGTATTATCGGTATATTAATCTCCTCTGCTTTTACAGAAAAATAAAAAGAATAAGTTTTTACACTTTTTGGGTATCTCCAGAAACTGTTATTTATATTTTTTATTAGCAAATCAAACCGAAAAAAGTCTTAATTTAAATTTCTAAAGCTTATATATTTTTTAGTAAATTTATTTTAAGACTTTTTATATTTAACAATATCTATATTTTAATCCCTTTCAGAATAATCTGGGTTATCTGTTGTTTCTGGTAAAGCTTTTACTTCTGCATTCATAAGTTTTAACACTCTTCTACCTAAAAACGGAATTTTACCAATTCTATGAACTACAAAATTTTTTAATCTTCCATTTGCTTCATGTAATTTATCATATTTTTGCTTTAATGCTTCGTTTTCTTCTTCTAATCTAGTAATTTCTCCTTGTCCCCTATTAATTACATCAGTTAAAATTTTCTTTTCTCCTTCATGTTGGTCATGTAATTCTTTTGCAGTATTTGCTATTATTTCTTCTACTTCTTCTTCTGAATATTTGCCAGAACTCTCATTTCTGACTGTAGCTTCTGCAACTTCTCTTTCAAATGCCATTGAATCCATTAATTCTTTTATAAACTGATTCGGTTTGTCTTCTTTACTAAATTCTGCTAATAAATCTTTATATAAATCTCGTTTCTTTCCATGTAAAGTTATAGAAATACTATCTTCATATGTAGTTATATCAACATCTGTTTCCGCTTTAGAAGAAACTTCTTCCATTCTGGAAATATTATTTATATCACTTTTTGAAAACGTTACATATAAATATGCATTGTCTTTTTCTCCTGCACAAGCATTTGTCTTTATATTTTGTGACCATAATTTTTTTAAAAGTTCTTCTAAGTCTGGTTCTCCTTCTGCAAAAGTATGAGCAAGTTTAGCTTGTTCTTCCGGCTCCAAACTTAATATATATTCTGGTTTAATATTATAAAACTTTCCTAAATTTCCTGTTATTCTTTTATTTAACAAACCTTCTAGAACATCAAAACTTTCCTGTTCTTCCAACAAATCATGAACTTTATTTGTTCGTATTAAAACATCTTGCAATTTACTTATTGTTTGTTCATCGAAAACCTCTTCTAGATTTTTTCCACCTATTAATTCTTTTAAATCGCTTCGGTCTTCTTTTCCTTCTTGTATTTTTTTTACTTCAGCTAATATTTTTTTCTTTATCCAGACTAACCATATTATCACCTTATCTTTAGTTTTTTCTTTCATAGGGATTTAAGGAACGTCCCTATTTCCCTATTTTCCTTTTTCTAAATCCCTATTTTTTTCTTCTTATAATCCAACCTTCTTCTACTTCTATTGGTAATTGCATTTTTACTTTTTGATCTTTTACTCCTGGATTTATTGTTTCTATTTCTTGATCTGTTTCATAATCCCATAGTTTGTCTATAGTAAATTTTACTACTTCTATTTTTCCTGGAATTATAATTTCCATTTCATCACCAACAGATAATTTATTCTTTATTTCTACAGATGTTTTTCCATTAACTGTTTCTACTACTTTCCCACCAAATTCATAATTTGGATTATATTGTTTTCCTTCATATTCTTGGAAATCTTTATTATTTCTATCATTAAAATAGAAAGTTGTTAACCCTCTTGTTTTAGTTTTTTCAAGTTCTTGCATGTACTTATCTGCATTATAATTTTTAGGATCTTTAACATAGTCATCTATTGCAGTTCTGTATGTATTTACTATTGTTGCTAAATAATATTCTGTTTTTAGTCTTCCTTCTATTTTTAAACTATCAAGTCCCATATCTACAATTTCTGGTATTTCGTGTATCAAGCATAAGTCTTTAGATGAAAAGATATATGTTCCTTTTTCGTCTGTTTCTACAGGCATTAAATTTCCTGGATTATTAGCTTCTTCCACATATAAATTATATGCCCATCTACAACTTTGTGCACAATCCCCTAAGTTTGCACTTCTACAAGCCAAGAAATCACTTAAGAAACATCTTCCTGAATATCCAAAACATATTGCACCATGTGCAAACATTTCTACTTCTAAATCTTCTGGTTTGTTTTGCATCATATATCTTATTTGCTCTTTGTTTAATTCTCTTGCTAAGATTACTCTTTTAGCTCCATTTTTATACCAAAACTTGGCTGACTCTAAGCTTACTACATTTGCTTGTGTACTTATATGTATATCTACATTTGGTGCATATTCTTTTACAGTTTCTACAACTCCACCATCTGCAACTATTATTCCATCAGCTTTCATATCTTGTAACATTTTTGCTTGTATTCTTATTTCTGCATAGTTAGTATCCCAAGCAAATATGTTAAGTGCAACATGTACTCTTTTTCCTATACTATGTGCATATTCAATTGTTTTTGCTAATGCTTCATCATTCATTTCTGCTCTTGTTCTTAAAGATAGTGATGATGTACCACAATATACAGCATCTGCCCCATATCTGAATGCTGTTTTCGCCTTTTCGTATGAACCTGCTGGTGCTAATAATTCTGGCTTTTTCATTATATATTCCTCCTATTATTTTTTCTTCATCTTATTTAAAATTTCTTTTTCTTCTTTACTTACTCTATATGATTCTCTTGCTTTTTGTAAAGCTTTATTGTATGTAAATTTATTTAAATTACAATTTTTTAAATATTCCATAGTTTGTTTTGGAAATTTTATATACATTTCTGCAACAAGCCATGCTATTCCCATTTCTACATAATACTCTCCATTTTTTATATTATCTATGACTTCAAAAATTTTGTCTATATATTCTTCTTTTACATAATGGTCTAATAACATTACAACAGCAAATCTTAGCTCGTATTCTTCTTTAGATTTAAAATACTTACTTATAATTTTCCAAAAAAATTCTGGATTTTTGTCTGCATCTTTTAAATCTACACAAAAGCTATCACAAACTGCCCATGAATTTATTTTCGGTACAAAATTAATTATATATTCTTTCTTTTTTTCTAAATCCATTTTTAAATTTGCAATTACCAACGCTTGTAACATTAATTCTTCAAAATATTTTTCTTGTGGCTTTTTTAAATACTCTTCTGGATTATACTTAACTATTTCTTTCGCTAATTTTCTTATTTTTGGAATTCTAACTCCAAGTATTTCTATATCCACTCCTGGGCACAAATTAGCACTAAATTCTTTATATTTAGCATCACTTAATTCTATTAATTTGTTTCGTATCTCTTCATTATTCATTTTTTACTCCAATTCGAAAAAATCTTTTAATATGCCTTTATTAACATTATTATAAAATACTTCTCTTATAACTAAGAATATAATTGGTCCTAACAATAATCCAATTACACCAAATAATTTAAAACCTGTATACATTCCTAGCAATGTAAATATTGGGTGCATTCCCATTTGTTTGCTTACAAATTTTGGTTCTAGGAATTGTTTTATAACAGACCATGCAAGCCATAAAGCAAATACTGCAATTCCTGCAGATGCATTTCCTTGAATTAATAATACTACAGTCCAAGGTACCATTATAAAACCAGCACCAAATAGTGGTAATAAATCTACAAATCCTATTAATATTGCCATAATAGCAACATACTCTAGCTTTAGTCCACATAAATTAAAAATAAATAATCCTATTGAAACTAACACAAAACATAATAGTGATAATCTTGCTTCTGCTTTTATGTAATTCCAAATTATTTTTAGCGATTTTACTACTATTTCATTTGCTTTTTCAAGCCATTTTCTTGGAATTTGATCTTTTAATAATTTTTTAACATAATCTCTATCAAAACACATAAAAATTATCGCTAGAATTGTTATAATTGTATATGTAATTGCGCCTGGAACTTGTCCTGCAAAATTAATTACTCCTGTTGCAAAACTATATACTATATTCTTAACAACATCTATAATACTACCTAAAGAATCTTGTACTGTAGAAAGCCAATCTTGTGGTATAACCAAATCTCCATTTGCGAAATTATTTATAATACCTAATCCCCAATTATATACATCATCCATTGATGAATTTAGATTAATTAATAATACTTTTGATTCAGATATAATTGCAGAAATTAAAACAGCAAGTATTGAACCAATTATTACTACAACAAGTATTAGTGAAATCGTTGCTGATAGCTTTCTTTTTAATTTACATTTATTCATAAAAAATTTTATTAAAGGTTCTATCATTGTAGCAATTAAAAATGCGATTATAAATGGCACATAGAACATTGCAAGTTTATATGCAAGAAATAATAGTACTAAAGTAAATACTAATACGACTGTTTTAAACAATATCCTAGAATAATATTTTTTCTTTTCTTCATTCATATTATTTATTTCCTTCCTCTAAAGCTCTATTTAATATATATTTTAATCTCTCGTCTTGTTTTGTTAAGTATAAATATCCAATTAGTCCTTCAAATGCTGTTGCATATGCATATTCTGCTGGTGTAGCATTTTTTGCTATATGATGGTTTTGTGTATTTCTTGCTCTTCGAACTATGTTTTTTTCGTCCTCTGTTAGTTCCTTTTCTATTGCTTTTAAAATTTTAGCCTGCCCTGCTGCTTTAACAAATTTGATTGCATTAACATGTAATTTATGTACTTTTTCATTCGAATTATTTACTAAATTTGTTCTAATAAATAATTCATAAACACTATCACCTACATATGCCCAAACTAGTGGATTTAAAAAATTAACTTCTTCTGGAGTTCTTTTGGGCTCTGCTATATTCTCCATTGTCTACCTACCTTTCTTATTTTGCTTTAATCTTTTCTAATGTTATTCTTCCTAATTTACCACTTCTAAAATCTTCTAATATTATATTTGCAGTTTTAACATCATCTACATTTCCACCAGAAACAACTGCTCCACGTAATTTTCCTATTTGTAACATTATATCATATATTATTTCATTTTCTGGTCTTGTTTGATTTTCTAATGAATTTAATAATTCTTGCTTGCTTAAATTATATCTTGCTACTAGTTTGTCTATTTCGTTTTCTAACATATATTTTAGGAAATAGAATGCAACATCTGTTTTCTCTAATACATCATCTTTTATTGTTCCTGTATATGCTAAATTAAGTGCTACTTCATCACTTTCAAATTTTGGCCATAGAACTCCTGGTGTATCTAAAAGCTCTATGCTATTACTAATTTTTATCCATTGTTTTTTTCTTGTAACACCTGGTCTGTTGCCTACCTCTAAAGAATTTTTATTAGCTAATCTATTTATAAAAGATGATTTTCCTACATTTGGTATTCCTAGTATCATTATTCTAATTTTTCTACCAGTTCTTCCTTTTTCTTCTCTTTTATCTAATTCATCTTTCATAATTATCTCTGCTTGCTTTATAACTTCTTTTATTCCTTTTCCACTATTAGCATCTGTTATTACTGCTGGAATTTTTTGTGTCTTAAAATACTCTACCCATTTAATTGTTTCTTTTTCATCAGCCAAATCACTTTTGTTTAATGCGATTATTTTCTTTTTTCCTTTTACTATTGTATTTATATCTGGATTTCTGCTAGATATTGGTATTCTACTGTCTAATAGTTCTACTACTACATCTATTAATTTTAAGTCTTCTTGTATTTGTCTTTTTGTTTTTGCCATATGGCCTGGATACCAGTTAATGTTCAAATTTATCACTTCTTTCTTCATAATATAATTCTATTTGGTCTCTATTTAATTGCTCTATTTTCATAAGATATTAATTCTCCTTGTTTTTTATCTATATATTATTTTTTATTATCTGATTATCAGCTGTTATTTTTCCATAATAGTAATCATATTCCCAAGGTTCATTTTTTTTTGGAATTCTTAGTCCAAAATATATTTGCATTTCGCCTAATTTACAATCTTCTTTTATTTTCATTATATATTTCATTCCATCTTCTATAAGATTTTCATCATATATAAAGTTTCCTTTATAAAAAACTATATTTCCATCTATATAATAACCTCTTGTCATTTTGTTAAACTTTTCTTTTGAAATACCTTTCTTTTGGCAAAATTCCCAATGAGACTGTTCACTATTTTTAATATAGTATAATTTATCTTCAATTACTATAAATGCTGTTCTTCTTTTATGAAACTCTCTAGCTTCATCCTTTGTTTCATACCTATAATCCATATCTTTCTCCTCTTAATATTTATTCAATATCTTCAGCTCTTTTTAATATCATTCCAGCACCTAAACCTGCATCTTTTCTCGTTATAAATCCAAACTTCTTATAAAATTCTTCTTTATTTTTAGATGCTCCTAAGTATACTCTTACACTCGGATTTTCATTTTTTATTTTCTCTATTTTTTCAAGTAATTTGTTCATTATCGTTGTTCCTATCCCTTTAGCTTGATATTCTGGTACAACCATTATATCATGGATATATAAAAAGCAAATTCCGTCACCAATAATTCTCCCATATCCTATTATTTTTTTATTATCGTAAATAGAAATAGAGTATACTGTATTTTCGAGTGATTTCTTAGATATTTCTTTATCATAATGTCCCCAACCTACAACATCATATAAATAGTTAAATTCATCAATATTATTTATATTTTCTTTTATATTAATCATATTTTTCACCTGTCTTATTGCCAAATATCCTTAAAATATATGGATATTCTTTTGCGAAAATATTATATTCTATTTTACATAAAAAAGCAAGCTATCTATCTTATAGCTTGCTTTTTACTTATATATAAATAAATGACAGACTATTTTTATTAGCAGTCTTCAAAAATTTAATTTATAAATAGCCATTCTATTTTTATAAAGTTCTATAATTATTTTTATCTGCTCTATCATCTATTTTTCTATCATATTGCTCATTTTTATAAAACCAATCTGTTTTCTTATCTGTAGGGTGTGCTGCCCTGTTTTTATCCACTAATATATTTAAGAATGCAAATAGTGCAACTGCTATACCTATTGTAGAAGCAATTATTGTATCGTAAGTATAGATATCTGCTACTCCATCTGATGTTGCAACAGTCATAACTGCATTAAATAATTGTGGTCCAAAATATCCAGCATATACTAAGAAATAAATTATTCCAGCAATTATATTTCTTTTATAAATAAATACAAGTAATATTAAAGCAACAAATAATAAAACTACTTCTATTGTAAAATCTTGTATTGGAAATCCTAAATCCTTTCCTGTTGCTGTTGTATATGCAAGTACTACTCTAAACACCCAAAATAGTCCTGCAAAAAGCAATGATAACATTGAACTTAATTGTTTCATTTGTAAATTCCTCCTTATTCTTATGTTAAATTAAAAAATATTATTAACATTCCTATACAAAATAAAACCATACCAATAGTTTTTACTGCTAAGGTTCCGCTGTTTTGGTCTCCAAAACTAAATCTTTCTTTTACAATTTTTCGAGCATTATATATTAAAACAACTGCTAAAAGTGATATTAACGCTCCTACAATTGATAATATTATTTTTATATCCATTTTTTACATCCTTTTTCTTTTTTTCACTATATCTTTATTTTATTTATTTTTTTTATAAAAGTCAACAAATTAATATCTAATTTTCATATTTTGCATAAATTACCAAAAGCCTACAAGATATTTAGCATATCCTGTAGGCTCTTAGCATTTTAGTCGATATTTATGCCGTCAGCAAAATTCAACATTTCAATTTCTGATGAGAATACAAGAAGAATTGTATTTCTAAGCCTTTTCTTAACTTTTTCTTTTCTTTCTTCCTGCTTTTTCTGCGGTCCTGTTTCTGTTTCTTCCTGTGCGATTTTAGAAATTGCATCATCCAGATTTTTTCCCCTTTTTATCTCAAACAGGATTTTTATTATATCCTGTTCCACAATCATTATGCTTTCTTTTTCTATTGTGTCAGGAAATTCCATTTCGCGGACAGCCTTACTTACTTTCGCATAGGTCGATTGTTTTTCGTACAAATCTGTCGCTTCTTCAAGGACCTTGGTTAATACAGCCTTCGTTTCTTCCAAGCTATTATCCGGTCCCTTCTCAGGTTCTGGCAAGTTCTGCGTTATTACCTGCTGAATTTCTTTGTACGCCTCCTCCTGAGAAATTGTAAATATGAATTTTTTGGTCGACCATGTGACCAATTCATCCAAAGACATATTTTTTTTTACAAGATGTTTGTATATAACATCTTGTAAAAGAATGTATCCAGGAAGATGTCCCAGTCTACTCCCATACAGTTGTCTCATAATGATTGAGACAGAAGAGTACCGACTCCTTTTCTTAGAAAATTCTGTTGCTGTGTTCTGTGTTTCCTTTGACATAAATATACTCCTTTCTTTTGTGTTTCCCATATATTGGGAGTGTATAAATTTTTGGTTACATCTTCTATTATATCATATTTACATAATATTGTAAATATAATTATTTTTTCAATTTAGTTATATTTCTACTCTGTTTTTAAATTTTTCTTCAATTAATAGTCGTAATTCTTTATTTTTTTCTAACTCTAATTTAGGGTCTTCTTCTGTTATTTTTATAGCTAGTGCTTGAACTTGTTTTAGCACAGACATATCTTCAAAAAGATTTGCAATCTTAAATTCTGGAAGACCATGTTGTCTTGTCCCGAAAAATTCTCCACTACCACGGAGTTCTAAGTCTTTTTCCGAAATTATAAATCCATCATTTGTATCTGTCATTACCTTCATTCTTTTTCTAATAACATCTGAATTCCCTTGGTATTTTAAAATACAATAAGATTGGTATTCGCCTCTTCCTACTCTTCCTCTTAACTGATGCAATTGGGCCAACCCAAATCTTTCGGCATTTTCAACAACCATTAAACTTGCATTTGGAACATTTACACCAACCTCAATTACAGTAGTAGAAATTAGTATATCGATATCTCCATTTTTAAATCTTTCCATAATTTCATCTTTTTCTTTATTTTTCATTTTTCCATGTAAATATTCTACTCTGTAATCTTTAAACACTTCATTTTTATATTTTTCTGCCAAAGCTGTTACAGATTTTAAATTCATCTCTTCATTTTCTTCTACTAATGGACATACAATATATGCTTGTCTACCCTCATCAACTTGTTTTTTTATAAAGTTGTTTACTCTTTCTTCCATTCCTTTTGTAACCGCAAAAGTATCAATTTTCTTTCTATTTGGAGGTAATTCATCAATTATAGATATATCCAAATCACCATATAAAATTAAAGCTAGCGTTCTTGGAATTGGAGTTGCTGTCATAACTAATACATCTGGATTTTGTCCCTTTTCTACTATTGTAGTACGTTGCTTTACTCCAAACCTATGTTGCTCATCTGTTACTACAAAACCTAAATTTTTAAACACTACATTTTCTTCTAATAATGCATGCGTACCTATTAATATATCTATTTCACCATTTTTTAATTTTTCTAAAATCTCTGCTTTTTTCTTTTTTGTTATACTAGAAATTAAAAGTTCACATCTAATTCCAAATTGATCTAATATTTCTTTAAAACTCTCCAAATGTTGACTTGCAAGAATTGCTGTTGGTGCCATAATTGCTACTTGATATCCACATTTAACAGCTTTATATGATGCAATAATTGAAACTGCTGTTTTCCCAGATCCAACATCTCCTTGTAATAATCTATTCATGTTTTTATTGCTTTCCATATCTTTATCTATTTCCTCTAAGACTCTTAATTGAGCTTTAGTTAATTTAAAAGGAAGAACATTAATTACATCTGACATCTTTACATTTTTATCAAACTGAATACCATTAGTATCTGCTTCATATTTGTTCTTTAAATTTAATAGAGCAAGTTGCATACCTAACAATTCTTCAAATACTAGCCTTTTTCTTGCTTTCTCAAATTCATCAAAATTCTCTGGAAAGTGTATTTTATGTATAGACTCATTTATTCCTAACAATTTATATTCATCTAAAATATATTTTGGTAATGTTTCAGGTAATGAATTATTGACTAATGTAATCGCATTCTCTATTATTCCTCTTAACACATTTTGAGATAAATTATATGTTAGTGGATATATAGGTATTATCTTTCCAGTATTTTTGTTTTTAGTTTCTTCGTCAAAAACAGGTGATACCATTTCTATTCTGTTTTGCACTCTTTTTACTTTACCAAAAAAGTGATAAATTTCTCCAACTTTAAATTTATTTTTTAAATAACTTTGGTTATACCAAGTAATTAAACATCTTCCTGTTTCATCTTCTACTATAAGTTTATATATAACCATTTTCCTATTTCTTATTCTTGTTTCGTTCATTCTAGCAACTGGTATTGCTGCAATTAAAGCTTCCTCGCCATCTACTAAATCTTCTATTTTTACAGGTTTACTTCTATCTTCATAATCTCTTGGATAATATGTAATTAAATCTTTTAGTGTAAAAATATTTAGATTATTTAGAAGTTTTACCCTGTTAGGACCAACACCTTTTATATATTGTACTTCTTTACTTAAATCAGCCATTTTTACCTCCTAATTGAAGTATAATTTTGTATATTATATACTATTTTTTATAAAAAGTCTTGTTTTTTTTGTTATTATATGGTAAGATTATAAACAGTCAATTTATTATCTTAATAGGAGGTGCAATAAATCATGGCAAAATGTGCAATTTGTGAAAAAACATTATCTCATGGAAACAAACTTAGCATAACACGTTCTCACGTTAGTAATAGAGCTTCAAGAACTTGGAAACCAAATTTAAGAACTGTAAAAACTATAGTAAATGGTCAACCAAAGAAAATAAAAGTATGTGCAAAATGTTTACGTTCTGGAAAAGTTAAAAGAGCTTAGTTTATATACTATTTGTGGGTTATTATAGAATAACCCTTTTTTCATGAAATATATTACCAGTATTAAAAATATCGTCAGAATAATCTGGCGATATTTTTATGTATTAATCCTTAATTCTAAATATCAATTTTACAAATCCCCTTAAAAATTTTGGAACTTTCTTTACAACAATTGTCATTCATATCTCCTCCTTTAAAAATTGTTTTCTATATTTATAGTTGTTAATTAGAAAGCCATATTATTCCAACTATAATAATTGCAACACCTATTACAAAAAGCCAACCTGCAAAAGGAAGTAATAACACCAATAAGATTCCAATTCCTAAACCTATTAATATTACTGCCAAAGTCTTTTTTAATATTTTACACATAAAGTATTACCTCCTTTTTTTATATAATATGAAAAAATAATTATTACTGTGATTACTTTATGTTGATAAATTATTATGATATAATTTGTCAAAATAAACTTTATGGTTGGAGTTTAAAGTCCGTTTTGTAGACATAATATTTAAACTTTTAGCTCCGTCCCTAAAGTTCACAAAAGGAGGATAATTATGAGAAAAAAAGATGCTATAGAATTAGTTCAAATATTAAAAAATACATATCCTGATGCAACTTGTAGTCTAGATTTTAAAACACCTTTTCAATTAGTAATTGCTGTAATGTTATCAGCACAATGTACAGATGAAAGAGTTAATTTAACTACACCCACATTATTTAAGAAATATCCAACAATTGAAGCTTTTGCAAATTGTGATATACATGAATTAGAAGAAATAATTCATCCTTGTGGCTTTTATAAAAATAAAGCCAAAAATGCGCGTGCTTGTGCTAATAAAATTTTAAATAATTTTAATGGAATTGTTCCTAATACTATGGACGAGCTTATAACCTTACCAGGTGTTGGTAGAAAGAGTGCAAATGTAATTCTATTAGAAGTGTTTAGTATCGCAAATGGTATTGCAGTGGATACACATGCCAAAAGAATATCTAACAGACTTGGACTTTCAAGTGAGAAAGAACCAACTAAAATTGAACAAGATTTATTAAAAATCTTCCCTAAAGAATATTTAAAGGATATTAATCATCTTTTTGTGTGGCATGGTAGAAATACTTGCATGGCAAGAAAACCAAATTGTGATAATTGTACGATTAAACAATTCTGCAAAAAATATAAAGCAGAACACAAATTTTAATTTGTATTGACAAACAAAAACTCATAATATATATTTTGATTAAAGTAATTTTAGGAGGTATACCAATGAAAAAATCAAAAAACTTTATAATAACTTTGTTTCTAGTTATTATATTATCTATTTCTACAACATGTTTTGCAGATACGAACGAAACAAAGGAAGATTTAAACGCAACACCATATATATCAGGCTCTTCTGAAGATGCAACTACTTTAGTTGAAGATGATTTATATTTATATGGAAATGATATTAATATGAATCAAACAATAGATGGAAATGTTTATATTTTAGGGAAAAATGTAGCAATAAATGGTACAGTAGATGGAAATCTATTTATATGTGCAGATAATGTTACCTTTGGTGATCAATCTTACATTGATTCAAGTATTTATATTGTAGCAAATAAAATAGACTTTAACACTTCTGCAAATTCACTTTATGCTGTTTGTAACGAACTTACAATTCCAGAAGGTCATGGTCCTTTTAGAGATTTATATGCTATGACACAAAAATTAACTTTACTAGGATCTATAGGAAGAAATGCATATGTATATGCACCCGAATTTATTACATCAAATGATTCTTCACAAGGGTATGTTGCAGGTAACTTAACATATGTAGCAGAAACTGAAATAGAATTTCCTAGTGGTTTAGTTGGCAGAGAACTTACTCATATAACTACATCAACTTCATCAAATGCAGGAACTACAATTTGGAGCATAATTATAAATATTGTAAATAGTATATTTGCAGCAAGTTTAGTATATTTACTTTATAGATTCTTCTTAGAAAATAGTTTAGAAAAAGCTTCTTCTTGCTTATCACATAAATTTGGTAAAGTATTTTTATCTGGTTTAGTCTCTTTAATTGCTATCCCTATTCTATCTATTATACTTATTGCTGCACAAATAGGCTTTAATGCGGGATTATTGCTATTAATGTTATATGTATTTATGATTGGAATTTCACCATACATATTTGCATCAATCTTAGCTAGAAGAATTTATAATAATAAAAAATATTCTAAAATGCCATTAGAATATTTAATTACTATATTAATTGCTGTTGTAATTAGTGCTTTACAATTGATACCTTTTGTAGGAATAGTAGTAACGATATTTATTTCTATTTTAGGATTTGGAATTATTATTTATAATTTATTTTTTAATGGTCATAAACATAAAGAAAACGTAGCAAATTAATTGCTACGTTTTCTTTATTTATACAAGCTTAATTTTTTAATTTACTTACAGTCGCTTTGTAATTTTCGGTCTTTAATATTCCATTTCCCACAACAACTATATCTACTCCTGCATCAGTTACTTCTTCTATAGTATCAAGATTTATTCCACCATCTGCTTCAATATATGTATCTAGATTATTTTGTTTTAAATATTGTTTTAAAATTCGAACTTTTCTTAAAGTTTCTGGAATTAAAGCTTGTCCACCCTTACCTGGTTCTACTGTCATAACTAATACTGTATTTATGTATGGTAAAAATTCATATATTTCTTTTGCTTCTGTAGTAGGTTTTATTGCAATACCAACTTTACAATTATTGTTTTTTACTAATTTAATCATTTCATGAATTTTATCTTTATCTTTAATTGCCTCTAAATGAAATGTTATCATATTAGGCTCAATTGCACTATATAATTTTATATATGTTTCTACATCTTCTACCATTAAATGAACATCCAATGGTAATGTAGTAATTTGTTTTAATATATTTGAATATTTATTCATTTTATCTACAGTATTTTTTTCTACGAATTTTCCATCCATAACATCTATATGGAAATAATCTATTCTTGCTACCTCTAAATTATAAAATATTTTTGTTGCTTCATCTTCCTTTGCATCTAATACTGATGCTGAAATTTCTACCATTTATGTTCCTCCTTATCTCTTAAATTCTCATATATTTTTATAAAGTTCTCATATCTACTTTCTGATATTTTCCCTTGTTGCATTGCATTTTTTATTCCACAATTTTCTTCTTTAATATGCCTACAACCTATATACTCACAATCTTTTATATATTGTTTAAATTCTTTAAAATATTCAGCTAATTTATCTGATTTGATTTCAGAAATATCAAAAGTAGAAAAGCCTGGTGTATCTGCAATATATTCATTTTCTTTAATTTTATATAAAGATATATTAGTTGTAGTATTTTTTCCTTTTTTATTTTTATTACTTATTACCCCGGATTTAGTTAATTCTTTCCCAAAAATGCTATTTAATAAAGTAGATTTTCCGACTCCTGAATTTCCAGCAAATACACTTATATTGTTTTCTAAAATCATATTTAGGCTTTCTATTCCCTCTTTTTCTTTTGCATTTGTCTCTACTATTGGATAACCTATATTTTTATAAATTTCTTTTATCTCTTCTACCTTTTTCTTGTCTAAGTCTATTTTATTAATTACAATTGCAGCCTTTATACCAACATATTCGGCATATGCTAATTGTTTATCTAGCATTAATAAATCTGGTTTTGGATTTTTGGCAGATAATACACACACTATTTGGGTTATATTTGAAATTTTAGGTCTTTTAATATAATTATCTCTTTTTTCTATTTTTTCTATTATATTTTCATTCTCGTTAAAATCTACTATATCCCCAACAACTATTCCTCCGTCTTTTAATTTGCCTCTTGCATTACAAGTATATATTTTTTCATTTGCTTCAATATAATATAAATTTGAAATATTACTTATTATTTTTCCTTGCATAATTCACCTTTTCATATTTTTTGTACATTATACCATATTTATTTTATTTTTTAAATATTTTTATAAATGGCTGTAGCACAGCCTAAGCTGTGCTAATCCTTTCTAGATACTTTTTTTTAATATCATCTGTTAAAGTTAAGTTTTCTTTTTTGAAAACTATTACTTCGACTCCACTAATATCTTCTATTAAATATCAAATAGGCCAAATCTTGCCTTTTAATATAAAAAGATAAAGCAAATGCTTTATCTCTTTTTACGAATACTTTAATTAAAGGTATAAGTTGTTGCATTATTAAAGTTAAATGTTGTAGATCTGCTATAACTTTTTCCATTAGAATCTGTCAATGTTAAAGTAACTGTTTTAGAGCCTTTTCCACTTACTCTTGCTGTAATAGTACTATTTTTATCTACAGAAGATTGTTTAAAAGCTTCGTTTCCATCAACATTAATTATTAAATCAACAGTTTTAGCAACATTACTACTTGTAATATTTCCAGTTTCTTCTTCATAACCACCAGTAATTGATCTTACATCTATTGTAAATGTTGCCTCTTTAGACTCTGAAACCTTATTTACTGTAATTGTAATTGTAGTTCCTTCTTGAACTTCTGTTCCAGCTTCTCTACTTTGTCTTAATACAACTCCATCATTCTTAGATTCATCTTCATCATTTACTACATTAACTTTCAAACCTGCTTCTGTTAATAAATTTCTTGCTTCTTGTTCAGTTCTACCAACAACACTTGGTACCTCTACATTTACAATTCCACTACCCTTACTTACAACTAATTTTACAGTACTTCCTTTATTAACAGTTTCACCATCTTCTATATCTTGACTTAATACTATTCCAGCTTCTACCTTTTCATCATTTTCTTCTGTTATTTCTGCAACTAACCCAGCATCTTCTAATAATTTTTCAGCTTCTCCTCTAGTTTTACCAACAACATCTGGTACTTCTACTGTCTCTGCTCCTTTACTTATAACTACAGAAATTTCACTATGTTCTTTTATCGTATAATTTTCTTGGTATGATGGATCTTGTGATATTATTTTTCCCTTTTCAACATTTTCATTAAATTCTTCAGAAGCAACCACTAATTTTAAATTTAAATCTTTTACAATTTGTTCTGCTTCATCTTGAGTTTTATTTACTAAATTTGGTATTTGAACATCAGCTGGATTTGCTATCTCTACAACTGCCATTGTAATTCCAAATGCTAAGAAAAATAATATTATTGCACCTATTATTGATGATAACACCTTATGTTTTTTTACAAACTGCATAAACTTATTTGGTTTCTTTCCATTTTTTTGATTATTAGATTCTTTGGCTTTTCTTTCCGCTTCTGCTATTTCTTGTGTAGAAATTCTTTGCGTTGCAGCACCTACATTATTTCCAATATGTACAACATTATCATCTGGATTTTTTAATGCCGCATTTAAATCCTTTAACATCTCTGTTGCTGATTGATATCTTAAATTAACATCTTTTTGCATAGCTTTCATTATTATATCATTTACAACTTGTGGAATATTTTCATTTAATTCTTTTGGCTCTATTGGATCTTCTTGCATATGTTTTAATGCTACAGATACAGGCGTATCTGCATCAAAAGGTACACGACCAGTTAACATTTCATACATTACAACGCCCAGAGAATATAAATCAGATTTTGCATCTGTATATCCTCCTCTTGCATGTTCTGGAGAAAAATAATGTACAGAACCTATAGTTGTTCCAAAAGCTGTAATAGTAGAGTTTGAAACTGCTTTTGCTATTCCAAAATCTGTAACTTTTGCAATTCCATCTTCTGTTATTATAATATTATGTGGTTTTATATCTCTATGAACAATATTATTTTTATGTGCAGTTTCTAGTGCTGATGCAATTTGAGTTACTATATTTAGAGACCATTTCCAAGGTAAAGGTCCATTTTCTTCTGTTATAATTTCCTTTAATGTCTTACCTTTTATTAATTCCATTACAATATAATATAAACTACCCTCATTACCAACATCAAATATAGAGACGATATTGGGATGTGTAAGACTTGCTGCTGATTGTGCTTCTATCCTGAATCGCTTTATAAACTCTTCATCTGTAGTAAATTCATCTCTTAATATTTTTACTGCTACATATCTATTCAAAACACGGTCTTTACTTTTATAAACCGTAGCCATTCCACCATTTCCTATTTTCTCTATTATCTCGTATCTGTTCCCTAATATTTTCCCCTCTAGGTCCATTCTTTCATCTCTCCTTAATCATTATATACAATAACAACCGTTATGTTATCATATCCTCCTCTATTGTTTGCTAATTCGACCAACCTCGTAGTAGCATTTTCTACATCATTCGTTACTAAATCATAAATTTCTTGGTTTGTTACCATATTTGTTAGCCCATCTGATGTTAATACAAGTTTATCTCCTTTAAGAAAACCTTTAGTTGTTACGTCTGGTTCTACATAAGGAGTACATCCTAAGGCTTTCATAAGCATATTCTTTTTAGGATGATTTTCTGCTTCTTCCCTTGTTATTGTTCCTTCTTTTACTAACTTTTCAACATAACTATGGTCTGTTGTTAATTTTCTTATAATGTTTTTTCTAACTCTGTATATTCTGCTATCACCAACATGACCTATATATATTTTATTCCCATAACCTAAAACTAATTCCAAAGTTGTACCCATTCCTTCTAATTCTGGTACTTCTTTTGATTTTTCGAACACTACCATATTAGCATATTCCATACTACTTCTTACTAGTTCTTCTATATTTATTCTATCGTGTGGTATTGTATTAAAATTATTAGTTAGATATTTCCTAGCTGAATCTATTGCAAGTTTACTTGCAATTTCTCCTCCATTATATCCTCCCATTCCATCTGCCAACATATATATTCTTAATTCATTTTCTTCTGTTGGAACATAGTATGAATCTTCATTTAATTCTCTTGCTTTACCCAAATCGGTCTTAGCAAAACATTTCATTTTATCACCTCTAACGTTTTTCTTCTATTGTCTTCCTTCTTAATTGTCCACATGCGGCTTCTATGTCTGAACCTAATTCTCTTCTGATCGTTGCTACAATTCCATGTGCATTTAAATAGTCTCTAAATTTAATTATATTATTATCTGTGGATTTCACAAATTTTCCATTTTCTATTTTATTAATTGGTATTAAATTTACATGTGCAAGCATTCCATGTAATAATTTTACTAACTCTTTGGCATCTTCTAAATTATCATTATTATCCTTTGCCAAAGCATATTCAAAAGAAATTCTTTTATTTGTTTTTTCTATATAATACTTACATGCCTCCATTAATTCTTTAATCGGATATGTCTTATTCACTGGCATCATAGCAGTTCTCTTATCATCATTTGTTGCATGTAATGATATTGATAGTGTACATTGTATTTTTTTATCTGCTAATTCATAAATTTTAGGTACAATTCCACTAGTAGAAATACTTATATGTCTTGCACCTATATTTAAACCTTTTGGATTATTCAATATTCCAATAGCAGTTATTACATTGTCAAAATTATCAAATGGTTCTCCAATTCCCATAAAAACTATATTTGATATTTTTGTATTTTCCTCTTGCTCTACAGCTAAGATTTGTTCTACAATCTCCCCTGCTGTTAAATTTCTAACAAAAGGAATCCCTGTTGACGCACAGAATTTACATCCCATTTTACAGCCAATCTGTGATGAAACACATAATGTTTTGCCATGATGATATTCCATTAAAACTGTTTCTATCATATTACCATCTAATATATCAAATAAATACTTTTTAGTTCCATCTTTTGAAACTAATTTTTTGGCTATCTTATAATTACACATTGTATAATTTTCTTGTAGCTTTTGTCTTAACTCTTTTGATATATTAGTCATATCATCAAATTCTTTTACTTTTTCTTTGTATAACCACATAAAAACTTGTTCAGCTCTATATGGTTTTTCTCCTAATTCTTGAAATTCTTTTTTTAGTTCGTCTAAATTATAATCCTTAATATTCTTCATTTTATTTTCTCTTTTTCACCTATTATTTGTAAAACTATATATATCACAACTTAATCTTTTTTTCAACTATACACGAAAAAAATAGAAGGATTTTTAGCATATAATTTATTAATACTACTCCTTCTATTTTTATTTTTTCTAAGCTGTTTCTATTTCATTTGGCTGAATTTTTCTTCTTTTAACGACTTGTCTTTTAGGTTCTTTATTTTCATTTACTATTATTTCTGGCTTTGCTAAACCTATTACAGTTTCTTTTGTTACAATACATTTTTCTATTTTTGGATTAGATGGTATATCAAACATGATATCTCTCATAATCTCTTCTATAATAGAACGTAAACCTCTAGCACCAGTTTTTCTTTCTATTGCTTTATCTACTATTGCTTCTACTGCTTCTGGCTCAAATTCTAACTCTACACCATCCATAGCAAGTAATTTTTTGTATTGTTTTACTAATGCATTTTTTGGCTTAGTTAGTATATTAACTAATGCGTCTTTATCTAGCTCTTCTAATGTGCTTACTATTGGTAATCTTCCTACAAATTCTGGGATTAATCCAAATTTTAGTAAATCTTGTGGCAATAATTCTTTAAATACCTCTGTTCTACTCTTTTTAGCAATCTCTTTCTTTTCAGCACCAAATCCTATGGTTTTTTTACCTGTTCTTTGATCAATAATCTTTTCTAAGCCTTCGAACGCACCACCACAAATAAATAAAATATTTTCTGTATTTATTTGTATTAATTCTTGATGAGGATGTTTTCTTCCTCCTTGTGGTGGAACTGATGCTGTTGTTCCTTCAATAATTTTTAATAAAGCTTGTTGAACACCTTCTCCACTTACATCTCTTGTTATAGATGGGTTCTCTGACTTTCTTGAAATTTTATCTATTTCATCTATATAGATAATTCCTCTTTCAGCTTTTTCTATATCATAATCTGCTGCTTGAATTAATTTTAGTAAAATATTCTCTACATCTTCTCCTACATAGCCTGCCTCAGTTAAAGTTGTTGCATCAGCTATTGCAAAAGGAACATTTAATATTTTAGCTAAAGTTTGTGCAAGTAATGTTTTTCCTGAACCAGTTGGACCTAATAATAAAATGTTGCTTTTCTTTATTTCTACATCATCTTTATTATTTTTTTCATCTTCATTGTTTATTCTTTTATAATGATTATATACAGCTACAGATAACGTTTTTTTAGCATCTTCTTGACCTATTACATATTCATCCAAAACTTTTTTTATTTCTTCTGGAGTAGGTACTACATCTTCTTCTACAGTTGTATATAAATCTTCATCATCTTCATAATATTCATTTTCTATAATATTTGAGCATACTTGTATACATTCATTACAAATATATACTCCTGGTCCTGCTACTATTTTATCTACACTCTCTTGTGTTTTACCACAAAATGAGCATCTAATATTTTTATTATTATCATTTTTTTGCATAATAAAGCGCTCCTTCTTTTTATGTTATCTTTAGCAACTTCTTTTATCTTCTTTTGTCCATAATTCCATCTATAAGACCATATTCTAGTGCTTCTTGTGCTGTCATATAATTATCTCTTTCTGTATCCCTATTAATAACTTCTATTGGTTGACCAGTTTTTTCGCTTAATAATTTATTTAATTTTTCTCTTGTTTTCATCATATGATCTGAATATATTTTTATTTCTGTTGCTTGACCAGAAATACCTCCACCTTGACCTCCTATTAGTGGTTGGTGAATTAATATTTCTGAATTTGGTGTTGCAAATCTTTTTCCTTTTTCACCATTTGCTAATAAAACTGCTCCAAAGCTTGCAGCTAAACCAACACAAATAGTAGAAACTGGGCAAGAAATATAGTTCATTGTATCTACAATAGCCATTCCATCTGTTATAGATCCCCCTGGACTATTTATGTATAAATGTATTTCTTTTTCTGGATCCTCTGATTCCAAAAATAGCATTTGTGCGATTACAACACTTGCAGATGAACTATCTACTTGTTCTCCTAGAAATATAATTCTATCTTTTAATAGTCTAGAGAATATATCATATGATCTTT
This sequence comes from uncultured Clostridium sp., assembly GCA_930990555.1. GTDB lineage: Bacteria > Bacillota > Clostridia > TANB77 > CAG-508 > Merdicola. Next base: position 31,675 of record CAKNPW010000020.1, read on the forward strand.
CTCCTCTACTTGTTTGTTCTATTACATATGGTACTAAACTATTTAATTCTTTTTTATCCATATTAAAATTCCTCCTTTGAAAACTTACATTATTTTATATCATATTTATTATAAATGCAAATTTTTTTATTAAATTATAATTCAATTCTTTTATTCTTACAGCTATAACTGTTTTACCTATTTAATAATTTAGGAGTCTAATACTTAAAATATTAAACTCCTTTTATTACTTTATTTTATTTTTGCATTTTTTACTACAAATTCTATTGCTTTTTCTGTTTCTAAGCTTCCTTTTATGTAATTTTTTAAAGCTTCATTTTCTTCTAAATCTTTAGCTTCTCTACCATAGTTCTTAGCCATTTCTTCTATTTTTGCTTTTACATCTTCATCACTTGCTTCTATTTTTTCTGCTTTTACTATTGCTTCGATTACTAATCTTGATTTAACAGCTTCTTTAGCTTGTTCTTCATAATCTTTTCTGAATTCTTGTTCTGTTTTTCCTACCATTTTTAGGTAATTATCTAATGTTAAACCTTGATATTGTAATCTTGATCTCATATCATTTACCATGTTATCTATTTCAGAATCTATCATTCCAGATGGAATATCAATTTCTGTATTATCACAAACAGTTTTTACTGCTGCATCTTGTGTTTCGTATTTTACTTTTTCTTCATTTTCTTTTTCTAATTTTTCTTTTATACTTGCTTTTAATTCTTTTAATGTATCAAATTCACTAACATCTTTAGCAAATTCATCATCTAATTCTGGTAATTCTTTTTTCTTTATTTCATTTACTTTTACTTTAAATGTAGCATCTTTTCCAGCTAAATCTTTAGAGAAATATTCATCTGGGAATTTAACTTTAACGTCTTTTTCTTCTCCAGCTTTCATTCCTACTATTTGATCTTCAAATCCTGGAATAAATGTATTGCTTCCTATTTCTAGTTCATACCCCTCTGCTTTTCCACCTTCAAATGCTTTTTCATCTACAAATCCTTCAAAATCTATTACAGCTATATTTCCTTTTTCTACTGGTTTATCTTCTACTGTAATAATTCTAGAATTTCTGTCTTGCATATGTCCTAATTCATGAGCTATATCTTCATCTTTAACAGTATACTCTACTTTTTTTAGTTCTATACCTTTATATTTTCCTAATTTAACTTCTGGTTTTACTTGAACTGTAGCTGTAAATATTAAGTCTTTTCCTTTTTCCATTTGTTTTATATCAAATTCTGGATAACTTACAGCTGTTATATCGTTTTCTCTTAATTCTTTATCATATTCTTCCTTTAATATTTCGTTAAAAGCATCTTCGTAAAAAATACTTTCTCCATAATACTTTTCTACTATTTTCATTGGAGCTTTACCTTTTCTGAATCCTGGTATATTAAAATATTTAGCTGTTTGGAAATACACTCTCTTCATTGCATCTTCAAATTTTTCAGCTGCTACTGTAAATTCTAATCTTAATTCATTTTTGTTATCTGTTTTTTCTACTTTTATACTCATTTATTTCAACCCTTTCGCTTTTTTAATACTTATCGTTTTTTCGTGCTTTCATATTATATCACAAATTATGTGAATTGCAAGTCATTTGAGCAGAAATATTACAATAATTTGTAGGTTTGTCAAACATATGTCACACTTTATTGATAAATATATACTTTGAA
>CAKNPW010000021.1 GCA_930990555.1 uncultured Clostridium sp.
ATTGGTATTTCCTTTTTTTATTTTTACTGTGACATATCTATTGTAAACCTATAAAAATTTTGTCAAAAAATCAAAAATTTATTACTTACAAATTTAATATTATTTATTATATAATATATTACACAATAAATATAGGGATTTCGAGGAACGTGCCCAAATCCCTATTTCTATTCTTCTTCTTCACTTAAATATTTTTTAGTAAACTTAAATTGAATTATTACTCCAAATACAAACAATATTGCATCTATTAAAGTAATTATTATAAATGTTTCTTTTTGCACTTTTTTTACTTGTTCTACGTAATTATTTTGACTTTCTATCATAGTATTTTTTTCTTCGTCAGCTATATCTTCACTATTTTGTATTTGTTCTTCTGCTGTGGCTCTTGTATCTTCTAATCCTATTAATGTTACAGCATAATTTAATGTATTAAATAAGGAAACAACTATTAGTACTAAAGCATAAAAAATTATAATATTTCTTTTAAATTTAAATAAATTTTTATCATCCATTTTTCTTGTTTTAAATACATCTGATGTTGCAAGTTTTGTTGGAAAAAATATTAATATTCCCATTGTAACAATAGAAAATATTGATAATACTAACATATTAACTTTGCCTAACATAAAATATTCTATAACTGCTAAAATTATAGATATTACAATATAGTATAATATAAATCTCCAAATAAATGCCCAAGTCATTTTTCCTGAAGTTTTTAACTCTTTTTCCATTCTTTTTCCTCCGTATAACTTATAAAATTCATATTGATATTATATTCTGTTTACTAATCCATGTCAAACTCATTCTTTAAATAATGTTAAAAATAGTAAATATTAATAATTATTTTAATATTAATATTTATTTGAATTGTTTTCTTTTTATGTAAATTATGATATAATATATTTCGTAGTATTGTACATTGAAAAAGGAATATGAAGAGAGGAGGATTAATTTATTCTTTTCTTCCAGCATTTAGCTGTTAAAATAGTAACTCGTAAACATTGCATATAATATATAAGGAGATTTTTATGAACAGAACAGAAAAACAAGCATTAAAAAAATTAGCAAACGCAATTAAATTACCGTATGAGCATATAAACCCGGAAGAATTACTTAATGAAGTGAATAAACTTCCCCAGCAAGAAAGCCTAGCAATTCAACTTTGTTATGGCTTTTTGGATGATTGTAGGGACATCTCTGGATGTGCCCTAAGATTACGAATAACTCCTGTTCAGGCAAATAAACTTTTAACTATTGCTAGTAGGATGTTATTGACACACAAAAATAATTATTATCATAAGAACATGACGTTCGCTGATGATTATGAAGAAAAAATCAGTGAACTTGATGACTTAAATGTTCGCTCATATAACGCTCTGATACGAGCTGGTAAAAAGTATATAAGAGATATTGAAAATATGTCGCTTATAGAATTGTTAGAACTTCCTGGACTTAAAGATAAAGACTATCAAAAAATCTTGCTGACCTTGGAAGAATACAGAAAAAAAAATAAATAATCCTCTTTAAACATTCTTTTAAGCGGTGGGGTATGTACTTTTCCCCACCGCTTTTTCTATTTATCTTATAATCTGCTAATCAAAATTTAATTTTCTTTATCTAACAAATCTTTAATTGTATGCCATGCTAAAACCGCACATTTAACTCTTGCAGGCATATTAGAAACATTTTTAAATGCTATAGCATCTTCTAATTTTTCAAGTTTGCTATCTTCTTTTATTTCTCTTTTAATCATTCCAATAAAAGTATCTATAATTTCTAATGCCTCTTCTTTTGTCTTACCAATTAAAGTATCTATCATAATAGAAGTAGAAGCTTGTGATATAGCACAACCATGTCCAGTAAATGCTAAATCCTCTATTACATCACCATTCATTTTTATTTCTAATTCTATCTCATCACCACAACTTGGGTTGTGTCCCATTTCGCATTTGTCTGGATGATCTAATTTTCTCTTATTATGTGATGCCATACTATGTTCCATAATTAAATCTGTATAAACTGAATCTAAATTATCCATTAGTCCATTCCTTTCTTAAAGCATTCTGTCTGCAATATTAAGTTTTAAGCTTTTCTCCATTTTTTAAACATATCATTTGCTTTATTAAGTGCCATTATTAATCTATCTATATCTGCTTTAGTATTATAGATATACATGCTTGCTCTACATGTTGCAGGAAGATTTAAAAATCTAATTAATGGTTGTGCACAATGGTCACCTGCACGTACACAAACACCACAAGAACTTAGGATTGTTGCTGTGTCATGTGGATGAACATCTTTTATATTAAATGATAATACACCTATTTGATTTTCATTTGTCTTTGGTGCATATATATCTATAAAATCTAATTTGCTCATTTCAGATTTGGCATATTCCAAAAGTTCATTCTCTATTTTTTCTATATTATCCATTCCTATGTTTTCTAGATAATCAATTGCAGCGGCTAGTCCAACTGCTCCTCCAATATTTTGTGTTCCTGCTTCAAATTTTGATGGTGGCTTTGCAAATGTTGTTTCTTGTTCGTAAACATATTCTATCATATCTCCACCCATAAGGAAAGGAGTCATTTTATCTAGCAATTCATATTTTCCATAAAGTACACCTATTCCCATTGGTGACATTAATTTATGTCCTGAAAATACAAAGAAATCTGCGTCCATTTTTTGAACATCAATTTTTATATGTGGCACGCTTTGTGCTCCATCAACAATAACAACTGCACCAACATCATGTGCTCTTTTTATTATTTTTTCTAGTGGTGTTTTTACACCTAAAACATTAGATATTTCTGTTATACTTACTATCTTTGTTTTATCTGTTATTTTTTTGTTGATTTCTTCGTCTGTTATTTCATAATTTTCATTTATATACATATATTCTAATTTAGCATTTTTTATTTTTGTAACTTTTTGCCATGGTACTAAATTAGAATGATGCTCCATAATAGAAATAACTACATTGTCTCCTTCATATAGATTTTCTAATCCATAAGAATTTGCAACTAAATTTAAAGCTTCTGTAGCATTTTTAGTAAATACTATTTCTTCTGGTCTTTTAGCATTTATAAATTTTGCAACTTTAGCTCTTGCCTTATCATATTCTGCTGTAGAAACTATACTTAAATCATATGTTCCTCTATGTGGATTTGCATTATTTTTATTATAATATTCTTCTACTGCTTTTAATACCTGATAAGGTCTTTGTGATGTTGCACCACTATCTAAATATGCAATATCTCTATTTTCGAATATTTTAAAATCTTTTCTAATTGTTTCAGGATTCATTAATCTAGCCTCCTATCAACCTCTTCCAAAATCAAGTTTTGTATATCTTCTTCTTTAATTCCTTGTATTACAGAATTAAATTTAGCTTTAACAATCATTTTCTTTGCCTCTTTTTCACTTATTCCTCTTGTCATAATATAGAATAATTCGTTATCATCAACTTTACCTGTTGCTGTACTATGTTCTCCTTCTACATCATCTTCTGTACATAAAAGCATTGGTAATGCTTTAGAATATGATGTATCAGAAAGTAATGTACAATATTCATTTTCTTTTCCTTTTGCTTTTTTAGAACCTGTTTTAAAATCAATTGTTCCTTTAAAATTCTTTCTAGCTTTATCTTTTAAAGCTCCATTTACCTCTATATCTACATTTGTTTTTTTGCCATATAGTTCTGTAATATAATTTAAATCTATTTTTTGTTCTTCTTTTCCTAAATAGATTGAATGTAGTTTATTAACTGATTTGTAACCAGCTAATTTTGCATAATAATTTACTACGTTATATTTTCCGCCAAACTCTACCATAGAAAATAATGTTTTGCTCTCATCTTCTATGTTGGAATTTACAGAGAAAAAATTATTTATTTTTGTGTTTAATAAATTTACAATTGTTACATGAATATTTGCATTTGCTCCGATTTCAGCATTACAAATTCCATTATGATATCCATTGATTTCATCTGCTGATTTATATATAACAATTATATTTGCTTTTGTATTATCCTTTGCATTTATATTTATATTATCAACTAAAACATTATTAGATTTGTCCAAATTATATTCTATTATAATTGGCTCTTTTAATTTTTTGTCTACATTTATTTTTAAATCTACATTTGATTGTTCATTTGATTGATTTAAGAAATATTCTCCCAAACCAAATTTTAAGTTTATATTTTCTTTTTCTGAACTTACACAATTTTCATTATCCGTTATTTTTATATTTTTAAATTCTTTTATAACTGGTTCTTCAAAATCTTTTATTTCTATATTGTTTATTCCATAATTTTTAGATGTTCTAACTGGAGTTTCGTTTAATACTATATTTCTCATTATCCTATACTCCCTTCTAATTCTAGATTTATTAAGTTATTCATTTCTACTGCATATTCTAAAGGAAGTTCTTTAGAAATAGGATATGCAAATCCTCTAACTATCATTGCTTTGGCTTCTTCTTCTGAAATTCCTCTTGACATTAAATAAAATATTTCTTCATCACTTATTTTTCCTATTTTGGCTTCGTGTGAAAATTCTACTTCTTCTGTTCTAATATCACTTACTGGAATTGTATCAGATTTAGATTTATTATCTAACATTAATGATTCACAAGATACAGATAATTTAGAATTTTTAGCAACTGGCATAACTCTTTCTAAACTTCTAAATGTTGCGATTCCGCCATCTTTAGATATTGATTTAGAGTTAATTACTGATGAAGTATTTGGTGCATTATGCACAACTTTTAACCCTGTATCTAGGTTTTGTCCATGCCCCGCAAAAGAAATTCCTGTATATTCCATTTTAGAATTTGCTCCATTTAAAACAGCCATTGGATATAACATAGAAACTTTTGAACCAAATGAACCTGTTACCCACTCTATTTTTCCGCCTTCTTCTACTAGTGCTCTTTTAGTGTTTAAGTTCATCATATTTTTAGACCAGTTTTCTATTGTTGAATATCTTAAATGTGCATTTTTCTTAACAAATAATTCTACACAACCTACATGTAAATTTACTTTGTTATATTTAGGTGCAGAACATCCTTCTATAAAATGTAAGCTTGCTCCTTCATCTACAATTATTAGAGTGTGTTCAAATTGTCCAGATTCTGGTGAGTTTAATCTAAAATATGATTGTAAAGGAATATCTACTTGTACACCTTTTGGCACATATACAAATGATCCTCCTGACCAAACTGCTCCATGTAATGCAACAAATTTATGGTCTGATACTGGTACACATTTCATAAAATGTTCTTTTACTATATCTTCATAATCTCTTACTGCAGTTTCCATATCTGTGTATATAACACCTTGTTTTACCAAATCTTCTTTTATACTATGATATACAACTTCTGAATCATATTGTGCACCAACACCTGCTAAAGATTCTTTTTCTGCTTCTGGAATTCCTAGTGCGTCAAATGTATTTTTTATATCTTCTGGAACGTCATCCCAACTACTTTTCATATCTGTTTTTGGTCTAACATATGTTGCAATTTCGTCCATATTTAATTCGTCTAAGTTTGGTCCCCATGTTGGAAGTTCTAATTTATTATATGTTTCTAATGCTTTTAATCTAAACTCTCTCATCCATGGAGCATCATTTTTCTGTTTAGAAATTTCTTCTACTATTTCTTTAGTTATACCCTTTTTAGATTTATAACTAAATTCGTCTTTATTTTTTATGTCATATATATTTCTAGAAATATCTTCTACTTGTGTTTTCTTTTCTGACAACTCTTTCACCTCTATTTCTTGTATTCTTCATATCCTTTTGCTTCGATTTCATTTGCTAAATCACCTGTACTTGTTTTAATTATTTTTCCGTCCACTAAAACATGTACATAATCTACATGTAATCCTTGTAAAATCTTTGTGCCATGAGTTATTATTAGTACTCCATTATTTTCATTGCTATACATTTTTATTCCTTTAGATACTGTTTTTATAGCATCTACATCTAGTCCTGAATCTGTTTCGTCTAGGATTGCAAGTTTTGGATTTAATGTAAGCATTTGTAATATTTCATTTTTCTTTTTCTCTCCACCAGAAAAACCAACATTTAAGTTTCTGTTAGCATATTCTGGTTTCATTTTTAATTCTTCCATATTCTTTTCTAATTCTTTTTTGAATTCAAATATTTTAACTGGTTTGCCTGTTGTTGCTATTTTTGCATATTTTAAAAAGTTTGTTACACTAACTCCTGGAATTTCTTTTGGTGATTGGAATGACATAAATATTCCTTTTCTTGCTCTTTCATCTGTTTTTAGTCCATTTATGTTTTCACCATCTAATATAATATCTCCTTCTGTTTGTGTGTATTCTGGATTTGCTAATATTACATTAGAAAGTGTAGATTTACCAGCACCATTTGGTCCCATTATTACATGTACTTCACCTTTATTTATTTTTAGGTCTAATCCTTTTATTATTTCTTTATCTCCTGCTTTTGCATGTAGATTTTTTATTTCTAATAATGTTTCACTCATCTTAAAAACTCCTTTTTTATTAAACATTTTTTATACAATAACCTATATTTGGGTTTGTTAGCTTGTGCTAACTTTTATACATATAATATGTGCAACTTTTAAATTGCACTTCATTTCAATTTTTATATTATATCTATTCACAGGTATAATTGTATTATATTTATGAATGTTTGTCAATGCTAACAATCTAATTTTTCCCGCAATATTATTAGATTTTCCACCTTTTTACCACAGTCATAGGAACTTCATAATCTTCTACTAAATCTGATATTTCTTTTGACATTCCATTCATAAGCCAATCTAATAAAACTTCTTTTTTTACAGGCTTCTCGCTTTCTATTTCAAGTGTTATCATATCAACTAGAGCTCTTGCAGTCATTTCCACTAGAAATTCTAATTGTTTTGTAAGTTCCACCTTAGTTTTATGTTTTATAATCTTCTTTAAATAAAATCTCGTTTTATTTAAAATTAGCTTTTCAAATGTTTTACTAGAATCATCTTTTATAGCATGCATATAAAAATTCTTTTTTTTTGCTAAAATATCTATAATATATTTAAGCCAACTTTTTACACTAAATCTCTCTTCCCCAGTATAAATTACAGAACCACAATCTTCTTCATATATCCAATTAATTAAATCTTTCTTATCTAAAAAATATCTATAAAATACTTGTCTTGATATATCACAATTTACAGTTATATCAGTAATTGTAATTTTATCTATAGGCTTCTTTTCGACTAGATTCATTAGTGAACTTGCAATTTTTTTCTTCGTTTTATCACGAACTCTCACGTCCTCACCCCACATATTTTTTTACGAACATTATAGATATGTAAAAATTTTGTCGAAATTTAAATTTTGCTTATTTACTATCTCATTTTTTACCTATATGATTATACCATATATAGCATAACAGGGGGTAAAAAAATGGAGCCAATAAAAACAAAAGAGCCAAAAACAACGGTTCAAAAAACAAATACAACAGATAAAACAATTTTATCAATTATTAGAAATGAAAACAAAGAATTAAAAGAAGAAAACTCTAACAAGAATACAATGCTAGCTTCAACACAACGTGATTATATTGCTGGTGAAGTTTCTAGAGATTTAACACAAAGAGTTTTATTGCCAAAAAAAATTGTTGATGCACATAAAGAAGGAATTCTGCACTTTCACGATATGGATTACTTTATTCAACCAATCCATAATTGTTGTTTAGTTAATATAAAAGATATGTTTGAAAATGGTACTGTTATGAATGGCAAATTAATAGAAGAGCCAAAAAGTTTTAGAGTAGCATGTATTGTAATGACCCAAATAATTGCAGTTGTTGCAAGTAATCAATATGGTGGTCAATCTCTTGATATAAGTCATTTAGGCAAATATTTAAGAAAATCACATGATAAATTAAAAGAAAAATATAAAGTTGCATTTGGAGATACATTATCAGATAAAGAAATAGAAAAGATTGTGAGAATTGGTGTAGAAGAAGAATTAAGATCTGGTGTTCAAACAATTCAATATCAAATAAATACATTAATGACTACAAATGGACAAACTCCTTTTGTAACACTATTCTTAAATCTAAAAAAAGATGACCCTTATATAGAAGAAAATGCCATGATCATAGAAGAAATCCTAAACCAAAGAATACAAGGTGTAAAAAATGAAGTTGGTGTTTATGTTACACCTGCATTTCCTAAGCTTGTTTATGTTTTAGATGAACATAACTGCTTAAAGGGTGGAAAATATGATTATCTTACAAAACTTGCTGCAAAATGCTCTGCTAAAAGAATGTATCCAGACTATATTTCTGCTAAGAAAATGAGAGAAAACTATGAAGGTAATGTATTTAGTCCAATGGGTTGTAGAAGTTTCTTGGCTCCTTGGAAAGATAAAAATGGAAATTATAAATTTGAGGGAAGATTTAATCAAGGTGTTGTAAGTATCAACTTGCCTCAAATAGGAATTATTGCAAATGGTGATGAAGATAAGTTCTGGAAATTGTTTGATGAAAGATTAGATTTATGTTATGAAGCATTAATGTGCAGACATCACGCATTAGAAGGTACTTTATCTGACATTAGCCCTATTCATTGGCAATATGGTGCAATAGCAAGACTTAAAAAAGGTGAAAAAATTGATAAACTATTACATGGTGGTTATTCTTCAATTTCTCTAGGATATATTGGGTTATATGAGCTTACAAAATTAATGAAAGGTGTATCACACACAGATCCTATTGGAAAAGAATTTGCATTAAGAGTTATGAATCATTTAAAATCTAAAGTTTCAGAATGGAAACAAAAAACAGGAATTGGTTTTGCCTTATATGGAACCCCTGCTGAAAGTTTATGTTATAGATTTGCTAGAATTGATAAAGAAAAGTTTGGAGATATTAAAGATGTTACAGACAAAGGATTTTACACCAATTCATACCATGTAGATGTTAGAGAGAAAATTGATGCTTTCTCTAAATTAAAATTTGAAAGTAAGTTCCAACCAATTTCTAGTGGTGGTGCTATATCTTATGTTGAAGTACCAAATATGCAAAATAATTTAAAAGCCTTAGAAGAAGTTGTTAAATTTATATATGATAATATTCAATATGCAGAATTTAATACAAAATCTGACTATTGCCAAGTATGTGGCTTTGATGGAGAAATAATTATAAATGATGATAATGAATGGGAATGCCCAAATTGTGGTAACAAAGACCAAAGTAAAATGAATGTAACAAGAAGAACTTGTGGTTACTTAGGAGAAAACTTCTGGAATGTTGGTAAAACCAAAGAAATTAAAGCAAGAGTAACACACCTATAGGGATTTAGGGACGTTCCTTTTTTTCCCTATTTAAAATAATAAAATAGCAATTACTTACCTTACATCAAAAAAATCGGGATTTTGAGGAACGTCCCCAAATCCCGAGAAACATTCTAAATCCCGATTTTATAATGGCTTAAATTTCTTTGTTTCTTTATATTTGCCATATTCTTTTGGAATATAATTATCACTCCAATAATGTTTTTCTCCTATCGTTTTTTCTTTCTTTGTATTTTTTTTAAGGCTATCATGCTTTGTTTGTTTAACAGTATTTTGTTCATTTTTAATCTTATTATTCTTTTTCTTATTTTCTACTTTATTTCTTACTTTAATTTTATTTTTTCTTTCTAACTTAGGGATTTTAACATTTTTTAACATTTGCAAATATTCATTTAATTTTTCTGTAAACTTTTTCTTTTCTTCTTCTCTATGTAAGTATTCTATATGTGGTGTTCTTTTTATTGGTTCCTGTTTTATTTCATTTTCTTTTTTACTATAATTATCAATTTTTTTCTGCTTTCTGGTTTGTGGCTTCCTTTTTTCTTTCTTTTTCTCCTCTTTTACATATTCTACTCGTGCATATGTTTTCTTTTTATTTTGTTCTTTAAGTCTCTTTTGCAATTGTTTTTTCTTTTTATCCCTACTCTTTAATTTTTTTATATATTCACTATCTTTATTTGCAATTAGCTTATTTATATAACCATTTGAATATTCTCCTAATGATTCTATGTATAATTTAGTTATTTTTTCTGGTTTCATTTTTACAATATTTCTTTTTGCAAAAAATCTAAAAGTTAGAACGTAAATTCCTAACTCGTTAAGTTCTACTCTTACTTCTACAGGCTTATTAGAAATTTTACTAAAATCTCTTTTTATTTCTTCAATTTTTCTTTTAATATCATTACCAGAATATATTTTAGAATCAAAACAGTATTCTACAGTTTTTGCTTCCATACTCAAATTACATCAACATCCTTTTTCATTCATTTATGTTAACATATTTTGAGCTGAATTTCAAGGATTTTACCTTATAAAATTAGTTTTGACAGTTTTATTTGTTGGTTTATTAATATTATTTTGCTTTCCAATTTCTATACATTTTAAAATCCATGCCATATTTTTTCCTAAATTATACATTGTTTGCATCCCCTCTAAATCTTGCACAACTTCTTCTTTATTATCTCCATGTACATTATTCCAATATGTAGATGATACTATAGGCATTTGGCTAATTGAAAAATATTTATTAAGTACATCAAAAGAAGCAACTGTTCCACCTCTTCTAGCACTTATAATACTTGCACCAGGTTTAAACTCAAAAGCTTTTTTGCCTGCATAGAAGGCTCTATCTAAAACAGATAAAATTCTGCCTGATGGGTGTGCATAATAAACTGGTGTACCAAATATAAAACCATCACTTTCTTCAGCTTTTTCTATTATTGTATTTACAATATCATCATTAAATACACATCTAGCATTTCCGTTTCTAACACACATTTTGCATCCAATACAATCTCTTACAGGCGTTCCACCTATATTTATGATTTCTGTTTCTATCCCTTCTTCATTTAAGCTTTCTGCTACCTTACTTAATGCAGTATATGTACATTCTTTTCTTGAACTTCCATTAATTAATAATACCTTCATGTCTAATCACTTTCCTTTCTTGTATATAAATTATAATTTAGCTATTTCTAATTTAACATTTACTTATAATATATTTAAAAATACAATTATTTATGCTTTCATTTTCTGGATGAAATTGTACTCCAAATATCCTATCATTATATTCTATAACTTCTATAGTACCATCTTCTGCTCTTCCTTTTACTTGTAAAGGTTCTTCAACTTTTGGAATTCTGTATTTATGAATACTTGGCATATTTAAAACTTCTTTTTTAAATAAACTATATAGTATACTGTTTTCGTCCAATATTACCTTATGCTTTATATCATCTATATTATCTCTTGTTAAATCCGCATTTCTATGACCTTCTACAGGTTCTGTAAAATTATATTTATTCTTTCTTAAATCTTCAAATAGCTCTATAATGCTTCCTTCATAATTTCGCTCTTTCTTTTTTTTGCATAGCAAAAAGTATACAGCTAAGGTTTGCATTCCCATACAAATTCCTAATAATGGTTTATTATTTTTCACAGCATAATCAATAATCTGTATATGGTATGGATGTATTTTTCCACCTCCAGTCATTACAAATCCATCACATAATTCTAATTTTTCTTTATCAATATATGCATTACATGGTAATATTCCGATGGCAATAGCACCACATTCATTTATTCTTTCTATATAATTATTGGGAAACGAATATTTATCTTCATATACTAATTCTGTTTTAAATAAATTATTTGATGCTGGTACAAGTCCTATTATTTTTTTCATATTATTCATCCTTTCTTAGATTCTTTTTTTGCTATTACCCAAAATACATGCCAATGTTTCATTTGATGCATTGCAGTTTCTCCATCTTTTTCAATTTCTTTTAATTTTAGTATTTTAAAATCTTTTAATAAATCTTCTATTTCTTCTTTTTCATAAAATTGGATTTTATCATTTCCAAACCAAGAATCATTCTTCCCAAAAAAATTACATAAGAAGTATCCATTTTCATTTAGAGAATCTTTTATTTTATCTAGCAACTTAACTAATGCTTCTCTATTACAAAAAGGTAATGCTTCATATGATATAACTAAATCTGTTTTTGGTAAATGTGCTTCAGAAAATTTAGCCTGTTCAAAGTTTAATTTTGCCTTTTCTTCTTCTGTTAAACCTTGATTCAAAAATTTTGTTACATCAACTCTATCAATAGCAGTTACAGTTATATTGTTTAGTACTAAGAATTTAGTATCTCTACCTGCACCACATCCTAAATCTACTGCTGTTTTTACACTTGGATTATTCTTTATAAAATTTACCAAAATATTATGTGGCTCTAGTTTACTATTATTTTCAAAAAAATTCATTTTATTTCCAAATCTCCCCATTAATAAAATGTGTAAGTGCCATTATAAAAGCTTGCTCTGCTAAATCTATTCTAGTGACTTGTCCATGGCTTAGTTGTGCTATTCCCCCTTGTGGTGCCTTAAGTTCTTTTGTTTCGAAAAGTTTTGCAAGTACATAACTTAATTCTTTTTCCTTGATTTCATCTATATATCTATCTGGAATTGGATATGCAGGACCAAAACCAATAGAGCCTTCTTCATCTTTATTTTCAATATATACTGTTGTTAAATTTAACCATGTTCCAAACTTATCAGTTATTCCAGATTCCATTGCTACAAAAAAATCTGCTTTTAAATTATTTTCTTTTGCATATTTTTTTAAATTCTTAACTCTATTTTTTGCACCTTGTAATATTTCATCATTTACTGGCTGATTAGCAACTTCTGATTCTACACTTATTCCTTCTATTGTAACATCATTAAAGTACCTTTCGAAGGCTTTTTTTGCCCCTTCTATTTTTCCTTTATTTTTTGTTCCAATTAGTATATTCATCATTTATCACCTTATCTTAATAAATTTTCTATAACTATAGATTTTGATATATCCAATTCTTTTGTCATATAATCGTGATATTTCTTTAATTCTTCATTTTCATCTACTATTTCTCCATTTTGTATATTAAACCAATGTTCATCATAATAAAAATTAGTTGTAACAATTCGCTCATTATTTAGACATATAAAATCTTTTTTAGCTAACATATTTGTTCCTAAAGAAACTCCTGCATCTAAGTTACATAAATATGCAAGTGTTGGTTTTATATCTAGTTTACTAACAGGTTTATCTATTCTTAAATTACTAATTCCAGGAATTCTCATTCCAGCTAATACTCTAATATAATTTAATTTTATATCCACGTCTGTAACATTTCCATCTATTTCATTTAAAAATTCTATCATTTCATTATTATACATATCTAGACCATTATGATCTCCATATAAAATTATTACAGTATCATTATATAAATCAGCTTTTTTCAACTCATCTATAAATATACCAAATGCATAATCTGCATAATTTGCTGATTCTAGATAATTTCCAAAGAAAGTATCTTTATATTTTCCAACATCTATATTGACTTTACTCCTATCTTGTAATCCATCTAATGTAAAACCAGTATGTGATGAAGCTGCAACAATATATGATATGAATGGTGCATCATAATTTGATAATTTTTCTACTGCTTGTTTATATAATAGTTCATCTGACAAATATCCCATTACATCTTCTGAAATATCTGTAAATTTGTCTTTTAATTCGACATGATCAACTTCCATATTGTTGTATACATTAGTTCTATTCCAAAAATATCCAAAGTTTCCATGCATATATGACGTTGTATAATCGTTTTGATGAAACATTTTAAAAATATCATCATAAGTATTTTTATAATATCTACTATATGCCATTCCATTTTCTACAGGATATAATGATGTTACTGTTGAAAATTCTGAATCTGCTGTTGTAGAATAGCTTTGCATATACATATTAGAAAGTCTTATATTTTCATTTATAAATTTATTTAGGTTTGGTGTTATCTCTTTACCATTTATTGTTTTATTTAATACAAATTCTTGCATAGATTCCAATTGAAGAATTATTACATTTTTGCCTTCCATTGAACCTGCAATATCTAGATAACTTTCTTCATATTCTTGGTTATATTCTTCTTTTAAAGAATTATACGCCTCCATCACTTCTGTCTTATTTCTATATTTTGCCTGTTTTGAGCCATCAATAGCATTTAGTATATCTGATATATGATAACCATAAATTGTTGCTTTTTTTATTTGTGTATCTCTATTATATGGGTCTTCCAAAGCTTTTTCATTTCCCTCTATTGCTGATGTAATAAATACATATATTGCAAATAATCCAATTAATGTTCTAATAACAATATATTGTACTTTGCTCTTTTTTACTGTTTCTATTTTTGCGAATTTTGATACCAATAAAATCACTAGAAGCAATATATCTATAAAATAAAGTATTTGGTGCAATTTTAATAGCATTGGTAATGTTGACATTATTTCTTCGCCATATTGAAGATTAGTTATTTGTAATACTGATAAAACATTACTTGAATAAGTATAATAAATATTGTCTGCAAACAAAATTATACTTATTATTGTGTCTAATACTATTCCACCTATATTTCTTCCTTTTTTAGGTAATACGAATAATATTCCAAATAAAGATAAAATATATATTATACTACTTTGTATTGTTTTTATATCAATTCTTTCATTTATACATACTGTACTTTTATAAAATAATATAGTTTTTAATATTATAAAAATTGCAAGTATTATGATAAAGAAACTAGAATTTATAATCTTATTTAATATTTCTTTTGTTTTTTCTTTCACGTTTTTCTCCTTTTTTCGACAATTATCTTATTTAATATATCATACTTTTTTATAGTTTTCTAGTTATATTTTATTATTGCAATATTTTGGTATATGCTCTAAATATAGCCTAGCCAAGCACCAATGGGTTCAGGCAATTACATTCTAACTTCTGTAATGCACTCTTGCATTAATCTCTTTTCATATCTTTATCCCTCGCCACGCTGTGACGAGGGCATTTCTTTGTTTTAGCAAAAAATAGGGATTTAAGGAACGTCCCCAAATCCCTACCAAGAGCATCTTATTCCACACTCTTTAAACTACTAATCATATCAATCTTCTTTAATGCAAAATATGTAATTACATTTACTATAATCGTAAAAGCAACTGTAATTAAAATAGCATATAAATAACTTAATGGATGTATAACTTTTGCAAATCTAAGCATATTTATTTCACATGTACCAATTATAAAGTAATTTAAGAAATAGCCTCCAATTAGTCCTAGTGCAATTCCTATTATTGTTAATAATACTGTTTCTCTTGTAACATAAGTATATACTTCTTTATCATAAAAACCTAATACCTTAATTGTCGCAAGTTCTTTTTGTCTTTCGCTAATATTTATATTAGATAAATTATATAATACCACAAATGCAAGCAATCCTGCTGAAACAATTAATATTACAACAACATAATTTAATGAACTAATTGTATCATCCAAAGTTTTCTCTGCGTTTGAATTTAACGAAACTGTAGACACCTTACCACCATCTAATAACTTTTTAGAAAGCTCTTCTTGTGCTTCTTCTGATAAATTTTCAGCCTTTACAAGTAATACATTTGTATTATATTTTTCCCCATATAAACTTTCGTACATATCTTTTGTCATATATATATAATGTGCTATATAATTTTCTGTTATATCAGAAACTTTAACTTCTTTGTTTTCTTCCGAACTTCCTTCTAATGTTATTGTGTCTCCAACTTTTACATCTAATAGTTGTGCTAATTTATCTGTTAAAATAACTCCATCTGATGATAAGCTAACTTCTTCTTTCTTATTATCTACATCATTTATTGTAATAACATTTTTTAACTCTTCTGCATTATTTGGAACTACTACTTGTAAATCTTCTGAATATTCATTATGATTTGCAGTATCAGCTACCATATATGTTTCTACAATATTATCAACATTTTCGGTATTTTGTATTTCTGTAATAACACTTCGTCTTTCGTCATCAGTCAAACTACTCTTCATACTAACTTGAAAATCATATAAAAATACTTTTTCATATTGATTTGGTAATATAGTAGATATAGAATCTTTTATTCCAAATCCAGTTAATATTAATGAAGTACAACCAAAGATACCTATAATTGTCATTAAAAATCTCTTTTTATATCTAAATATATTTCTAATAGTAACTTTTTGCGAAAAGTTTAGTCTTTTCCATATAAATTTTACTCTCTCTAATAAAACTCTTTTTCCAAGCTTTGGAGCTTTTGGTCTTAATAGGTTTGCTGGCTTTTCTTTTAAATCTCTCGCTGCTGCATATATTGTAGCACCAACAATACAAATATATATAAGTGCTAAACCAGATGATGAATGTTCCGAATTAAGTCCTACTACAAATTCTGGAATTGTATACATCATACTATACATCATCCAAATAACTCTTGGTATTAATTGTAATCCTATAATTATTCCTATTACTCCACCAATTATACAAGCTAAGCTAGAATACAATATGTATTTAAACATTATTTGAGCTTTGTTATATCCTAAAGATTTTAATGTTCCTAGTTCTGTTCTATCTTCTTCTACCATTCTTGTCATCGAAGTTAATGACACCAATATTGCTATTGCAAAAAATACAATTGGGAATACAATACTTAAGCTATCTACACTTTGCGTGTCTTGTATAAAACTTACATATCCACTATTCTGATTTCTATCTAATATGTACCATTCTGCACTTTCTATTTCATTAACCTTTTCTTTTGCATCAATTAATTCTGTTTCTGCATCTGCAGTTTTAGTATTAAACTCTTCTTTTTTAGTATTTAATTCTGCCTCTGCTGTTTGTATTTCTTGTTTTGAAGTTTCTAATTCAGCTTTTGCATTACTTAGCTGTGTTTCTGTCTTCTTTTTGGTACTTGCTAAAGTTTTTTCTTGTTTACTTACTTCTGCTTTTGCTGATTCAATTTTAGCTTGAGCGTCACTTATTGTGTTATTTGCATAATTTATCTGATTTTCTATTTCTGTAATTCCAGCTTGCAACTGCGTTTTATTTGTTTCTAATTCTTGTTTTTGAGTTTCTAAAACTTGTTTTTTAGCTGTCAATGTAACTTTTTCTTCTTCGCTCAAATTACTATCATTCAATTTATTTACCACATCATTATATGCTTGTGTTACTTGTTCTAGTGATTGATTTACCGTCTGTAATGTTGATGTTAACTCTGTTTTTTTAGTATTTGCCTCATTAATTTGAGTTTGTGCATTTTGTTTTTGTTCTTCTAGCGTTTTCTCATTTTTTTCTATTTCGGCTTTTGCACCCTGAATTTTCTTTTCTGCATTTGCGAATTCTTTATTGGATTTTGCTTCATTAGTCTTTATCTCATTTTCACCATCTGTTATTTGCTTTTTACCATCTTCTATTTTAGCTTCTGCATCAGCTATTTGTTTTTCTCCATCAGCTTTTTGAGTATTAAATTCGTTTTCTGCCTCTTGAATTTCTGCATTCGCATCATCTATAAGTTGATTATATCTTGCAGTTTCTCTTTCTTCTTTAATTCCTTCTATTTTTTCTTTTGTTTCTTCTACATAATTCTCGTATTTAGTAGAACTAGTTGTATATTTATCTGCATCCTTTAAAGTTACATATATCTCGGTATATGCATCTGAGTCTATATTATCTATTGAAACATAAATAAAATTATTTATTGTTCCAGAACCTAAACTTGTTGTTCCTCTTTCTCTTGATATATATAAAGGACTTTCTGCAGTTCCTACTATTTTTAGATTTAATTCTTTAAGAATCTCATTTTCTGCATTTGCTTCTAAAGTTATAGTATCACCAATTTTTTTATTTGCTGCATTTAGGAATGACTGTTCTACTAAACATTCATTAGCATTTTCAGGCATATTTCCTTCTATTAATCTTGACTTGTTAACATCTTCTATTGTTAATATTTTTGATACTAATTCTTTGTTATTTACTTTTACTAAAATATCTTCCGAATATGTACCATAAACATTTTCTACATTCCCTATATTTTTTATAGCATCCATATCACTGTCTGTAAGTCCTAATGTAGACATTATTTGTATATCATACACATTTTGCTCTTTATAATACTTATCTATAGTATCTACCATGTCTGGAGATGTAGCTCTTAAACCTGCAAAAAAGCCTACTCCTAATAGTGCTATAAGCAAAATAGAAATAAATCTTTTATATGAGGTTTTTATTTCTTTAAAACTATTTTTAAGTAGTGCTTTTTTCATATTTCCACCTCCTTATTACCATTCTATCTCCTCGATTGGTGTTGGATTCTTGTTTATTATCATATCCTCTGCGGTTCCATTTTTAAATTTTATAACTTTATCTGCCATTGGAGCTATTGCTCCATTATGAGTAATTATTATAACAGTCATATTTTCTTTTCGAGACATATCTTGCAATAGTTTTAAAATTTGTTTACCTGTTTTATAATCTAATGCTCCTGTTGGCTCATCACAAAGCAATAACTTTGGATTTTTAGCTATAGCTCTTGCAATAGCCACTCTTTGTTGTTCTCCTCCAGATAATTGTGATGGAAAGTTGTTTTTTCTATCAGCTAACCCTACCTTTTCCATTACTTGTTCTGGATTTAAAGACTTTTTACATATTTGTGTTGCAAGTTCTACGTTTTCTATTGCTGTTAAATTTTGTACCAAATTATAAAATTGGAATACAAAACCTATATCTTCTCTTCTATATTTTATTAAATCCCTATTTTTTAATCTGAAGATTTCTTTATTATCTACTATAACTCTTCCAGATGTAGCATTATCCATACCACCTAATATGTTTAAAGCTGTAGTTTTGCCCGCCCCACTTGGACCTACTATTACAACTAATTCTCCTTTTTCTATGCTTAAATTCGCATTACTTAAGGCGTGTATTATAACTTCTCCCATTTTATAGTCTTTACATACATTTTTAAATTCGATATATGACATAATAATCACTCCTTTGTTAAGTAATTATATAAAGCTTGACATCCTTTTAGTACTTCATCATATGTTTTAGTGAAATTTCCTGTGTACCAAGGGTCTGCTATATCTTTTCTCTCATTTGTAAAATCTAATAATTTATATATCTTATTTTCTGGATCATTTCCTACAATTGCTTTTATTCTTACTATATTGCTGTTTTCCATACCAATTATATAATCATATTTATTATAATCTTCTTTTTTTAGTTGTTTGGCTCTATGCTTTTGAAATGGTACATTATGTTCAAGCAATTTTTCTTTAGTTCCATAATGCATATCATTTCCAATTTCTTCTGTACTAGTTGCAGCAGAAGAAATGTAGAAGTTTTTTTCTTGTCCGTTTTTTGCTACTATGTCTTTAAAAACATACTCTGCCATTGGAGATCTGCATATATTTCCAAGACATACAAATAGTATTTTTTGCATATTATTTCCTCCTATATATAAATTGTATCATACTTTTATGTCCATTTGGTAAAATTCACAAAATTTTCCAATATTACTTTTTTTATATTTTTTTATTACATTTTTGTAACAAAAATGTTGACAATTTTTAATATTTGCTCTATAATGAATTTATATTATGAAAAATACTAAAGATTTTTGACATAGATACTATAGATAAAAAGGAGAGAAATACGATGGAAAATTATAATAAAACTGATTGTTTAGCTTTAACAATCAGAAAAGAACATAGGTTAGTAGTTATTAACAAAGCAGTTAAGAAAACTATAACAATTTCTGTTAAAACAATCTTAGCAGCAATATGTTTAACTTTGTTAAATGTCTTTGTTTAATTATATATTCAATACTGGGATTTTAGGGATGTTCCTAAAATCCCTTTTTTTTGTAAAAATTATAATTGCATACTAACGTTTATTTTGCAAGAATAAATGCATTTTAGCTATGATATAAAAAATAAGTGCCTCTTTTTTATTAAGAAGCACTTATTTTTAGTTTTCACTAGCATTTATAATTATTTGTTCATTTGCTACAATTATATTTAGAATATTTTTTCCTTCATCTGGTTTTAATCTTTTTTGATTATCTGTATAATATTTCTTTATATCTTTATTTATATTATCTCCTATTTGTGATAAAGACATTTCTTCTGCATTCTCTTGCTTTTCTGCTTTTTCTATTGCTTTATCTTTTATATTTATATCCACTTTTACTATTTCTTTATCATCTACTTTATAATATAAATTTACTGTTCCTGTTTCTAGATTTTCTAATTTATAATGAGCTTCTACTAATTGCATATTTTTCATATCCAAATGCTCTATTACCTCATTATTTAAATCATTTAAAACTAATATATCTGATGATATTTTTTTATCTGAATTACTAATCCTTACTTCACCATTTGTTTCACTATTTCTTATATTAGTAATTATAAAATATCCTGCAATTAATATAATAATTATGACAAAGAAAATTAATACTTTTCTTTTATCTATTTTTCTTGAACTTCTACTTCTTGCTTTTTGGTGAGAACTAGATTTTCCTGCTGTCTCATTTTTATATCTCTTTGCCAAAATATTTCCCCCTTATTAATTATTTTAGGTTAAACATCTTAAATTTTTATTATATATAAAAGGTAGAAATCACTTTCTACCTTTTATACTTTTGTGATTATTATTCAACAATTGTCATTGAAGATCCGTCTGTTGTAGTAGTTAATTCTTTTCCTACATTTCCTGCTCTATCAGTATATGCAGAAATATTAAAAGTCATTTCTCCTGGTTTCATATCCTCTGTTACAACTATTTCTGCTACATATTTTGTATATGTAGATGTTGGTTCATTTACAAACACATTTGCTTCTTTACCATTTATAGTAACATTTGGTTTATGTGATAAATCAGCTTCTTTTTCTGTAACAGTAACATATAACCATATTGTATCTCCTACTTTTGCTTCTGAACCACCTCTAGTATTATTTTGGATGTGTACTTCATTTACTGTTGGTGCATCTTTGTCAAATATAACATTTGAATTATCTGTTGTTGTGTTTTCTATTGTTGCTCCAACATTACCTGCTTTATCTGCATATCCAAATATTTTAAATGAAACTTCTCCATTTTCCATATCTCTTGTCATTTTTAACTTACCTGCGTACATTTGTCCATTTTCATTTGGTTCTCCATTTTTAAAAGTATCTACTTTTTGACCATTAATTACTATAGTAGGTAATACAGATAATTCTTCTTTAATTTTGATGTATACCCAAACATCATCTCCTGGTTGAGCATAATCTTTATTTATTTGTTTATTACTTCTTATTTGTACAAAATTAGCTTTTGGAGCTTTATAATCATACCAAAACTCGTATGATACTTCGTTACCAGATAAATCTGTTACAGTTAATGTATTTTTTGTTTCATTTACATTTAATTTATCTTTTATAGCTTCAAAACTGATTTTTCCATTATTATTTTCTATGTCTGTACCATTTAATTCGCAAGAAGCAATTCCATAATTGTCAGATACTGTAAATCCTATATTATCTCTAAAATATGGTGCATTTCCTACTGCGTCATCATTAACTGTTATAATAGGATTTGTTTTATCAAAGAATACCCTATTACTGTTTGATGGTTTTGTTTCATCTGTCATTCTATTTCCAAATAAATCTACTAAATCAGAAATTTTAAATGTAATTTCTCCATCTACAAAAGATGTATCACTTGGAATTTGATATGTCATAACATAACTGTATCTATTATTTTCTTTATCATATGAAGCTTTTACTAAATTATCATCCATTGGATATTCAATTCCATTATTTATTAATGTAAATGTTGGATTATGTAGTAACTCTTCTTTAACTCCAATACTTACCCAAATTTTATCTCCTACTTTTGCATAAAATTCGTGTTCTTTACTATCATCACCAACAACCATAATATTTGAATATTCTCTAGTTGGTGCTGTTGCATCATAGTTAAATGTATATGTTGCTGTATTTCCAGCTTCATCACTAGCTGTTACTGTATTAGATCCTTCTTTCAAATATTCTTTTAATTTTTCATAAGAAATTTCTCCGTTTGTAAGAATTAATGTTTCACCATTAATTTCATAAGAAGCTACACCGTAATTATCTGTAACTTTAAAACCTATTCTACTATAATTATCTTTTGATCCAGAAACTGAATCTTCTGTTGGTAATATTGTTGGATTTGTATTATCGATTATTACATTTGTATATTTTCCATCATTTATATCAGCATTTGTTAAAGGTAATCCTTCATTTCCTGCTGCATCTTTGTATCCAAATACTTTGAATACTACATCACCTTCTGGTGTATTTTGGTCTATCTTAACATCTGCCATGTAATAATAAATATTTGATTCTTCAATTGAACTTTTTGGACGATATGTTACATCATATACTTTTCCAAATATTTCAACTTTTGGTTCTACTGCTAATTTTTCAGAGAAAGATACTAATACACGAATACTGTCTCCAGCTTTTGCATATCTTTGATCTCTTGTATCTCCCTCATCTTTGTTACGAGCAATTCCTAAATTTAATTTTTCAGGAGCTGTTTTGTCATATACAACTTGTGGATAAACAGAATTTTTATGAGCCTCTTCATTACCTAAAGCTACTCCAACATTTCCTGCTGCATCTGAATATCCAACAATATCAAATTGTATTTCTCCTTCTGGTAAATCCATGTCTTCTGTTATTTTGAAATCATGGAAATACCAATCTCCAGCTTTGTCGTATGGTAATACAGATTCTGCAACTACTTTTCCATCTTTTCCATATATTCTAGCTGTTGGTTCTACTGTTAATTTTTCTCTAAATGATGCATATATTCTTATTGAATCATTTGTTGTTGCAAGTTGTGTATCGCCTATATCTAATTTTGTTCTATTAAATATTCCTACAGATTTATTTTCTGGAGCTGTTTTATCAAAAATCACATAGTATTTGTCATTACCTGTTGATGTAACTTCATCTCCTGTATTTCCAGCTAAATCTTCTAATCCTTTTACTGTTACAGGAATTTTTTCTCCTTCAACTAAATCCATATCTTCTGTTAAGTCAACATATACTACATATTTATTAAATTGTGGTTCTTGTACTGGTACTTCTATTTCTTTTCCACCAATTACGATTATTGGATTTTTAGATAATAATTCTGTTGTATTTACTGTTATTGCTATTCCTTTATTTTGTCCAGGATTTTGTGTTAATCCAGAATATTGTTCATATTCTTTTCCATTTGGATTATAGAAGTTTTGTACTCTTAATTCTCTTAATGCTGGAGCTGTTTTATCAAATGTTACAGATGTATTATTTGTAGTTGTTGTAATAGTATCTCCAACATTTCCTGCTAAATCTTCGTATCCAGATATTTCAAAAGACATTTTTCCTTCTGTCATATCTTCTGTCATTGTAATCCATCCAACATATAATACTCCTGCTGGATCATTAATAACTGTATTTGTTGTAATACCATTTATTTTAATAACTGGCATTTTTGATAATTCTTCTTTAATTCTTACTTTTACCCAAACTTGATCTCCAACTTTAGCATATTGATTATTATTTGCATTTGTAGTTGTAAATTCTACAAAATCTGCTACTGGTGCTGTTTTGTCATATTCTACACCTTGATCTATTCCTGGATATTTTAAATCTGTATTAGTTAATGTTCTTCCAACATTTCCTGCTAAATCTTCATATCCATAAACTTCAAATTTAATTTCACCTTCTGGTAAATTCATATCTTCTGTAATTGTAAATTGTCCTGAATAAGCATTAGTATTCATTGATTCAGAAGTTAAATAAGCATCAATCATATTTACTTCTTTAACAACTTTATTATCTGCTCCTAATATTCTTATTTTTGGCATTACTGCTAATTTCTCATTATCAAATTGTACAAGAATTCTTACATAATCACCTGTTTTAGCATGATATATGTCTCCTTCTTTTGCATCATAATGAGATCCATTAACTATTCCTAATGCTGTATATTCTGCAGGTACTGTATCATATATTACATATGGATATTCTTTGCTTGTTGTATCTTCTTGATTTAAATCATCACCAACATTTCCTGCTGCATCTTCATATCCATAAATTCTATATTGTATCTTACCTTGTGGTAATTGTAAATCTTCTGTTGTATCAAATTCAACAAAATAGAATTGTGCTGCTTCACTCCAAGCTAAATCCATTGTTGTTACTTTTCCATTTTCACCATAAATATCAACTTTTGGATTAACTGCTAACATTTCTGGGAATGCTACATATAATCTGATATGTTCATTTGCAGTTGCAACTGTAATATCTCCACCATACTTGTTATTTGTCCAATTAAAGATACCCATTGCTGAATATTCTGGTGCTACTGTATCATAAACAACTCCTGGGTAAGCTGTTTCGGTAATTAGTTCTTGTGTTAATTCTTTTCCAACATTTCCTGCTGCATCTGCATATTCTGTAATTTTGAATTGAATTTCACCTTCTGGTAAATCCATATTTTCTGTTATTGTAAAGTCTGCCATATACATATAGTAATTTGCACTTGGATTTGAAGTTTGTTCTCTATATGTACATTCAACTTCTGTTACACCATTTTCTCCAATAATTTCTACTTTTGGATTTACAGCTAACATTTCTTTGAATGCTACTCTTAATCTAATTCTATCTCCAGTTGTTGCAACTGTGATATCTTTACCTTCATTATAATGTGTATCATTTAGCATTCCTAAAGCTACCATTTCTGGAGCATTATCATCATATGTTACTTGACCATATACTGATGTGAAAGTAACATCTTCATTATCTAATACTGCTTCATTTCCTGCTAAATCAAATGCATTTGTTACTGTAAATGGTATTTGTGTTCCATCTGCTAATCCTAAAATATCGTTATTAATTTTGATATCTGCAACGAAAGTACGTTTTCCATCTACTGTATTTCTATATCTAAATTCTGCTGTTTGAGTATTGCTTCCTGTTCCAATTGTTAAAATTGGAGTTCTAGACATATCCATATCTTCGTTAAAGTTTGCTTCTACTCTTAATGTTTCTCCATCTCTAATCCATGTACGACGATTTGCATCACTTACGTTTAGTATATATAGTGGATGTCCTGCATCTTTATTTCCTGAATATGGAGCTGTTTTATCTAATATAAGTGCACTTCCATCTGTTGAAGCTGTATATTCAACTCCATCATTTCCTGCTATATCTTTGTATCCATAAACTAAGAATTCAATTGGACCTTCAGCCATGTCTTCAGTCATAACGACTTCTCCAACATATTTTACATAATCATATTGTGTATTATTTTCATTTACAAATACTCTTGCTTCTACACCATTAATTTTAATTTTTGGTGCAGTTGCTGCTTCTGAATTTGGTATAGTTACATATACCCAAATTTTATCTCCTACTTTAGCATATTTTTCATTGTTTTGTGAATTATTTTGAATACGTACAAATGATGCTTTTGGTGCTATTGAATCATATGTAAATGTGTATGTAGCTTCATTTCCTGCTAAATCTCTTACTATAATAGTATTAGTACCTTCAATTAAATACTCTTTGATATTATTAAAGTTTGCATCTGACCATGCGCTTGGTGTCATACCTGTAATTAAAGTATCATTTATTTCATATTCTACTACTTTATAATTATCATGTAATTTAAAACTTACTTTACTATATATATCTTGTTCATTATTACCTACATAGTTTTCTTTTTCTTCTATGTATCCTTCTGTTCCCTTTACATGAATCTCTGGTGCTGTACCATCATAAAATACTCTATGACCATTTGTTGGTCCGTTTTCATCTGGGATTGAATTTCCAGCTACATCTTCTATATTAGATACTCTTAAAGTAATTTCTCCATCTACAAAAGTTGTATCTTCTGGAATTAAATATTTTACTGAATAATCCCATCTGTTTTCTGCACTTTGTCTTACTGTTACTCGTGAATCTTCCATTACATATTCTGTTCCATTATTTATTAATGTAAATGTTGGATTATGTGCTAACTCTTCATTAACAGCAATATACATATAAATAGTATCTCCACGTTTTACATAATATTCTCTTAAGTCATTTGATTCACCATCTTTTAATATGTTTGTTGCTAGTCTAACAGGTGCTGTTACATCTGTTACATTTGCATCAACATTTGCTAATAGTTCTCCTCCAGAAACAGTCATATTGCTCCAAGCTAAAGTTAATGCTTGTGTTGGAATTGTTTCTGTAGTAGTTGTTGTTGCTACTTGAGTACTACCATCTGTTGTTGTAGTTGTTTGTTGTGCTGGTGCTGTAGTAGTTGTGGTTGTTCCAACATTAGTAGTAGTTGTAGCACCGTCATTATCAGTTATTGTTGTTCCGTCTGTTGCAACTGCAGGTGTCGTTGCTTGTTCGCCTTGTTGTGGTTCTTCACTTTGTATTGCAGTTCCTTGATTATTATTATCATCATTTTCAGGGACTGCTTCTTGTGTTTGTTCACTATTACTACTGTTTTCACCTATGGCAGTAGCTTCTGTTTCACCTTGATCTCTTAAGAAAACTACTACCATTGAAATTGCAGCAATTACTAATATTGCAATTATAACTATGGCAATTATAGCTTTCTTGCTTAAACTTTTACCTTCCATAAATTATCCCCCTATAATTTATTTTTTTACTTCTTCCGCCTTAATAATAAGTCTAGCTTTGTTTCCGTTTTCGCAGGTTATTAAGGTGACTTCTCTGGTTTCTTCATCCTTTGTTTCTAATATGCTAACATCATTTGGATCTGTTACAAAAATAGATTTAATTTCGTATTCAACAGTATTTTTTTGTAAATCCGTCAAATAGATTTTATCTCCAGCTACAAGCTCATCATTTCTTCCAAACATAGTACCATCATAATTGTTATGACCAGCTAAAGCTAAATTTCCTATTTCATTAACATTTCCTCCACTAAATCGTGTTATTGATGTTCTCATGTTTTCTTTTGTAGTTGTATCTAGAATTGGATATTCTAGTTCAATTTTGGGTATATTAATAATTCCTATAACAGAATTATTACCGATTTTAATAGGTTCTGTTGTTTCTTCATGTTGTTTAATTTCTTCTACTATTTGTGCATTATTTCCCTCATTAATTTGATTTCCAATATATTTTTTTGCTATAAGTGCAATCACAATAATCGCAAAAATAATAACTATAAAAAGTAATATTTTATAAAATACTATCTTTTTATTTCTCATTTTTCTTAGATAAACTTCTTATTCTAATTGCTATTATTACTATTGCTACTACTGCAACTCCTAATAGAACAAATAATATTGGATTATCGAATGTAACTGGTAGCTCACTTCTTGTTTCTGTTTTAACAACTTCTTTTACTTCATCTTCTGAAGTTTCTTTCTTTGATGTTAAAAGTTGTGCATCATATATTATATTTCCATTTAATTCTTTCTTTAATAGAACAACATATTGTGTACCATTTTCTGCATCAACAGGTTGAGCTATTGTAGCATTTGTTACTTCATTCCATTCTGTATTTGTTATAATTTTATTCCATAAATTAGTATATTCTTGTGATAATTTAATTGCTTCGAATATATTCATATCACTGTTTATTTTGTTCATTATATTAACTAGTTCTTGACAATCTGCATTTTCACCATTTAATAGAACAACATCATAACTATATTTTGCATTTGCATCATCAGTAATTTTTAATGTTCCTTGTGTTACTGTTCTTATTACATTATCTTCTCTTGTTTCTTCTGTTATAGTTTGAGTTGTATCAACTTTAATTCTAGTTGTTAAAGTTTTCATTGCATTTATTTCTGATTCAGTTGAAACATTTGATATATTTATAGGTTCTGCTTTCTTTATAATTTCATCGCCTATTTTTACCCATAAATATGATCCTATTTTATCTTTTGAAACTTTTATTACTTTATTTCCTTTTGTATCTTCTGCTGAATACCAATTTAAATTATTTTCTTCTACATCTGCACTAGTTGTTATTGCATAAGAATATTCATCATTTAAATGATCTTTTAAATAAATAAGATAATCTCCATTGGCATTTTCTAATACCGCCATATCTTCGGCTGTAGCATTTACAGTGGCATTTAAACTTAAAATAAGCATAACAGCCATTACGATTAATAAAATTTTAGAACTTAACTTTTTCATTCTATTCTCCCCTTTCCGCTACGGAGTCATTATATTACACTTCTTTACAAAAGTAAACAGTTTTACCATTTTTTGTTCACTTTTTATTCATATTTCTCTTGTATCCGTAGACTTTTGACATTTTTTATAGTCAATTGTTCTATTTTTATTTGTTAATTTTTTCATACTATATATATAACCTTTTATAGGAGAACAGCCTAACTAAATAATGTTTTCTTACGGACAGGCTAGATTAAGCATTTTTATCAAAATAGAAAAACGCACCTCTGTTTAAGTATAATGATATACTAAACATGGTGTATTTATTTATAAAAAGCTATTAAATCTCTATTTTAATTATTGGAACCTCTAATTCTTCTTTTGTTAGTCCGCAATGTGTTGACACTTTCTTATCAACTTTCCATTAGCTATAGCTAAATAATTTTCTATTAGAATTCTTGTACCACTTGTTGATATTGCTACATAGTCTCCTACGAAATCATCAATCTTTTTGTGTGGCTCTCCTTCTCCTAATAATTTTGAATTTAAAAATTCTTTCTTTGTGTATAAAATGAACTTATCTTTAAAAGTATTCTTAAATAATTCTTCAAATTCTTGTTTACGATTTTCTTTTACAAAAAATCCTACCATTCTTCCTTCAAATGTTGGTGGCATTTGTAAACAATCATAAATCTCTGGTAAATCTAAAATACTAACTGTTTCTACTATATCTTTATGTCCATGGTCTGCTGATATTAATATCAATGTATTTGTACCCTTTATTTTTTCAATTAATTTAGTTAATTCATTTTGTGTATTTTCTAGAAACTCTTTTACTTCTTTTGATTTGCAACCATATTTATGAATTAAACCATCTGGATTGTCACTATATACTAATACAAATTTTTTATCTGTATTTTTACATAGCATTTCTAATGCTTCTGATATTTCATCCATTTCTTTTGCATTAATAGGTGTTCTAGTTTTTTGATCACAATATTCTGGTGAAACTTCGTATACTTTAATATCTTCATTTTTCTCTTTAATTTGCTCATAAATAGTTTTATAACCAATAATATCAGATTTTGTTAAATTTGGCACATTTATTTTTTCTCCAGTATAAGAATCAACCCATGGCAATAAATTAATGTTTCTTCCGAATTCTTTAAAATACTGTGACCATGCTATCCAACCAGTTTCAATTGGAGGTTTGCCTGAATAATATGTAGTCATTGCCGCAGCAGTAGTTGTTGGATATACAGATGTAACGGTCTTTAATCTGTTTTTCCTAAATAATCCATTTTCGCTTAATTCGTTTAATATATTTTCTCCCATACCATCTAATATTAACAAAACTACATTATTATAATCTTTTTTTAATATTTCATCAATTTCTGGTAAACTATTATATTTACTTTCTACATTATAGTATTTCAAAATTGATGTTATTAAATTTAAAATACTATTATTGTAATCTGGTCGTATCATTTAAATTCTCCTTCTATACCCATCCTTCTACATATGAATTTTGGATATTCAAATTTTCTTTTAGTATTCCTAATTTTTCTTCTCTACTTTTATCTTTATAAAAATTATTTAACCTATTAGACATTTTATTAGTATCTATTTTGTATCCTAATAATTCTATTAAATGTTTTTTATTAGTTCATCATGTACAATTCCATTACTTATAATTGCTCCATTTATTGATTTGTCATATCTTTGTTCTTTTCCAAATAAATCTGTTACTCTTCCTCCTGCTTCTTCTACAATTACTTTTACTGCTGCAATATCACAATTTTTTCCTTTTGTACCAGGAAATATTGCACACGTAAAATCTCCTGTTGCTACACACATACATGCTCTTATAATACTTCCAACACCTATAAAATATGTTTTTTTGTATAGTTCATTTAACATTGGTATAACATTATATTCAGCTGTTGGCCACATATCAAAATGACTTATACTTCTTTCATCTTCTAATTTATAATCATTTACAGTAATTTTTTCGTCATTACAATATGCACCTTGTCCTTTTATTGCTGAATATAATTTATCTAAAAATGGATCATATACTACACCTACTTCTGGCACTCCATCTACTACCAATGCTAAGGAAAATACAGCAACTGGAATATGTCTTGCATACATAGCTGTTCCATCCACAGGATCACATACCCATACATATTTACTTTTTCCAAATTTTTCTTCTTCTCCATCTACAGAATGAGCTGGAAACTTTTCTTTTACTTTCTCTATTAAAATATGGTTAATTTCTTTGTCAGCTAAGGTTACTATTGTTTTATCACCTTTATAACTTGCTCCGTTATCTTGGAAAAAATACTTTTTCATTATCTTACCAGCTTCGATGCACATCTTTTTTGCAAAATTTAAATACTCATTACTTTCCATAACAGCCTCCTTATTTAGATAATAAAAGATTATATATTTTTCTAGCATTTTCATTTAATTTATCTAAATTAAATTCATTTCCACCATATGAAAAAAATTCTTTAAATTCTTTTATAGCTAACTCTTTTGTATTCTTATTAACTTTTTCCTTATATATCTTCATTGCTGTTTTCATAAATCCTCTGTGTGAACATACAGCTAAAACAGGAAAAAATGCTATATCTGGTATATCCGAGTTTAAATATAATTTCATTGCAAGTTCATCATCAATAATTCTTGGATTTTCAAGGGTTATTTTATTAGTACGAAATACCCCATGAGGTGTTGATTTGTTCCAGCAATCATAAACATCTACTCCCTCAGGAATTATAACATCAAATAATGTATCACCTCTAAGTAACCATCTAATTACTTTTTCTTCTACCGAAAAATTAAATCCGCCCATTTCATTGGTTCCATTTGTCGGATTCCAATTATTTGCTATATTGATTTCATTTATTTTATATTCATAATAGTTCTTATATTTATTCTCTTCCTTCGTAAATATAAGCTTAACAAATTTGGTGTCCTGTATTTGCTCTTTCGTTAGCTTTATATTTGAATATTTTTCATGTTTCATATAATTTACTCCTTATATGTCTTTACATACATCTATCCATTTTTCATAATTTGAAGTTTTTTCCAAGTCTGCAATTGTTAATTTTACTGCACTATTGCTACTTCCGCATGCTGGGTAAATTACATCAAATCTTTTTAATGATTCATCTAAGTAAACTTTTACATTTTCTTTTACGCCAAATGGACAAACTCCTCCTGGTTTATGGCCAGTATAATTTTCGACATCATCATATGGTATCATTTTAGCTTTTGTGTTAAATTCTGCTTTGTACTTGGCATTATATATCTTTTTATCTCCTGCAACTACTATTAAAATTGCTTTATCATTAACTATAAAAGATAATGTTTTTGCTATTTCTTTCTCCTCACAATTTAAAGCTTTTGCGGCTTCTTCTACTGTTGCAGAAGATGTATCAAATTCCATAATATTATTTTCTAAATTGAATTTTTTTAGATATTCTTTTGCTTTTTCTAGTGACATATTTGTATCTCCTTATTTCTTTCTATCCATATATTCTTTTACTATATCCCTATATGGCTTTTCTTTTTCTTTTAATTTATTACAATTCATTCTTTCTACAAAATTATCTAATTCTGTTCTTAACTTCTCTTTCTCCTCTTCCGTATTTGCTAAAATCTCTAATTCTATAAAACTACCTACTCCATCTATTTTATCTATCATAATGTTATACTCAAATCCGTCAATATTTTTTGAATATACTTGTCTATATTTCTTGAATGAAACATATTCGATATATCCAAGTTGATTTATAACATATTTCGTGTCTTCGTAATCTTTTGGGTCTAATCTTAAATTCACTTCTTTTTTTCCATATTTTTCTGTGCTATTATCTGTTTTTGGTTTATATGTAAGTTCTAAAAAATCTTCATTTGTTTTCCTTGTTCTTAGACAAGTCCTACTCTTAACAAATTCTAAATTCTTATCTGTAAAATATGTATCTTCTTCTACGCTATCTTCTACAAGTTTAAAATTTTGCTCCTCTATTTTCTCTAGTATATCCTCATAATTTTCTCCTAGATGATAACTTGCTTCTAATTCTATTCTACTAGCCATCTTGCCCCTCCTTACTTTTATTTTTTGTATATTATCATATTTGATATTTTTTATCAAACAAAAATAGATGCAGGATTTTTTATTTTCCTACATCTATTTTTCTTTAAATATTTTTCTAAATATAAATCTTACAAATGGTCCTGCATAAAATAATTGCCAACATAAAGCCATAGGGAAATTTAACACTGCTATTTGAAGCCAGTTAGCTATTATATTTTCCATTCCTTCGTAATTAAAGAATATACTTCCAAAAAAGCTCATTATTGGGCACATAAAACATACTATTACTGTTGATATTCCCATTGTTACTAAAATTGGTGGTGTGTTCTTTGGATTTAATAATTTTAATGCTATTTTTTGAGCTAATTTTCCTATTAAGAAAAACTCTAATATAAAAGCAATTACTCCCATTAATGGCAATTCGTGTAAAGCCATTAAAAATACTTCGTTTGATAAACCTCCCATATTTGTTGAAATGTTATAGCAAACCATTGCATAAACCATTACTATAACCATTATTATTGTAAATACTGCATCTTGAAATTTGTTCTTTGGCATAAAATTTTCTCCTTTCATTATTTATTTTTAGACGCAAAAACAACACATATTTCTATGTGTTGTTCGTTAATCATTATATTAAATAATGTACGTTTCCAATTTTATACCTACAATATATGTTATTTTCTCTTTAATTTATTTGTCTTGTTTTTTTCGACTTATTTCGACAAATAAATCAGCCAAGAAATATTATACATTATTTTTTTATTCTTTGTCAAGTATTGGTTACTCCATATATTTTTTATACTGTAGGTTTGTCAAACATATGTCACACTTTATTGATAAATATATACTTTGAAATA
>CAKNPW010000022.1 GCA_930990555.1 uncultured Clostridium sp.
TTTCTTACTATTTTTCTGTCAAAATCAAACTTTGTATATTTATTCTCTATTAAGGTACTATTATAGATGTTATGGTTGCAAGATTGATAGTTGTTCTCTTTTATGGCACAATCATATGGATAACCATGCCCTATTCCATAATTACATCCATGATTACTTAAAAGTTTTTCAAATAAATCATTTATAGCTTCTTTATCTTCTTTCTTTACTTCTCTAATTATAATATCCATAATTATTATAACTCTCTTTCAAATTTTCATTTGCTAACAGTAATTATTCATATAACTACTTCATCAAATTTATCTTTTCGCTTTGTATTTTAACTGAACATAAGAATTATCTAATTTATTACATTCAATAAGTTCTAGTGGTTTTAATTTATTTAATTCTTTTGAATGACTAATTGCCTCTCCATCAATTAGAGTAGGTACATCTTTACCTCCAACTAATAATGGTGCAATTACTATATTTACATAGTCAATTAAGTTGTTTCTTAAAAATAGTCCATTAAGATTTCCTCCCGATTGAATTGTTAATTTTTCAGCATTATACTTACTATATAAATCTTCTAATAATCTTGTTAGGTCTAATTCTTCATAATATAAAATATCTAAATTATCATATTTCTCTGTTAAAGAATATGCAATATGTTTTTTGTTTGTTGTAACTAATATTAAACTTTCCACCCAGTGACATATGTAGTTTATTCCATTTTCATTTAAATGTGGCTTATTATCAATAATAACAAATTTTACTTCTACTTTGTCGTGATATTCTTTTCTATCGTTAACACCAATTTTAGCCATTACTCTACCAGTATTTAACGAAAAATAATCAGTAGTAGCTTCTATCTCATAATATTGGTGTAATCCTTCTTTAACTCCATCAATTTTACACCAATCTTTGTCAGCATCTAGTTCATCAGTATTTCCACTATTAATCTTACCATCAAGGGATTCTAACATAAATAAAGTTGTTATTGGTCTTCTTTTCATCCTAAATCTTCTCCTTTTTTTATTTCATTTTACATTTTTACTTATCATAATATGAAATTTCTATTTTATTCCCATCTAAATCTTCAATTGCGAAACAATTGTAATTATCTATACTATTAGGTATTTTTTCAGGTTCATATAAAATTTTTGCACCTATTTCTTTGCATTTATTAAATTCTTCGTCTACATTATCAGTATATAACCCTAAAACTCCGTTATTGCCAATAATTCTTTTATCTCCTGTTGCTTCAATGGAAATTATACCAAAATATACTTGATTATTTTCATTTTCCCAGTCAGCCCATCTATTTTCAGTAATATTAGTAGGTTTTTTTCCTAATAATTTTGTATAAAAATCTATTGATTTCTTTATATCTTTTACTACAAAATAAAAATTATCTATTTTTATCAAACTAATCACTTCACTTTCAGTTTACTTATTTTTTAGATAATATCATAAATGAGAGCAATTATCAATAATCGCTCTCATCAAATATCTTAAACTCTTAACTTAAATGTTTTTGGTGCATATTTATATGCCAAGAATAATGAAATTAAACAATATGCTATGCAGAACACTATTGTTGCGATACCAAAAGAAAATATAGGCATTTGAATTTGTATCATATACCAGCATACTATATACGTTAAACCTTGTACTACTTTATATGTACTACTTTTCATTTCTGTACTTACATTATATGGTTGCAATAAATAATACATTACCAAATAATGAACAGAAAAGAATATACTCATTGCTATAATTGATATAAATAATATTGCATAATTAAGTGGATTGTCTGTTCCTCCTGATAAGTATAATAACAATGCTAATCCTCCACCCATTAATACTGCTGGTAAAAGATTTATTTTTATCAATGTTTTTAATCTTTCTTTAAATATTCCTAAAATAACTTTTGGCGTTCTATATATTCTATATGTTAGCATACTATGATCGCAATTCATAAACATTGCTTGTGTAACTGATGAACTTCTATTTATACAATACATGATAAACACAAAGTATGGTAAATATACCATCAATATTTCATTTGTTTTACTTTTAAAAGTATCATTTACACTTATTCCAATAATCATTGCGATAATTAAGCCTAATATAACAACAGATTGTTTTTTTACTGCTTTTGTTAGTATTTTACTATGTCTTTTTACGAATAAATCGTGAAAATATGCAAATCCAGACTTATTACTTGTATAGTTCTTGTCTAATTCTATCTGTTTTAAACTTGTATCTTTAATTAGCTGTGTTCCAGTTGCTTTTTCCTGCATATATACATTAGATTCTGTTAATACTTGTTTATACATTTTTCTATAATCTTTAAAATTATGTATTTTTACTAAACTATATATTCCAAGTATGATTGAAATAATAAATACAAATAGGAAAATGCTTGGAGTTATTACAAAATTTATTGCAGGTAAGCCATAAGCAAGTACCAAGCAAACCGCTACAAATCCCCATACAAATTTTGTAGGTAAATTTTCATTTGATGCTTTGTTTGTTTTTCTAAAATCATATATGCTGTAATTCATTACGATTAGTTTTATTGCTAGTACAAAAAATGGTAATGCTATTTGAATCCATAATGGAACACCTGCTACCATTCCAAAAAGAATAGTAAATGGTAAAAATCCAACAACTAATTTTATTAATTGGTAATAGTAATTAGATAATCCATATTTTCTTGCATCTATATTCATTAGAATAATTGCATAATATTTATCCTTTGTAGGATTTAACATATATGTATTTAGCACTCCTCCAGCAAATGTTAGAAATACAAAAAGGTGTATAAATGTATCTGCTTGATTTGTATGATACCAAGACAATGCCATAAATATCATTGCTGCAATATATATAATTTTTCCAATAAAAATATTTATTATTTCCCACAAGATACTAATGATACTTGCAAATATTTTTAATCCTTTATTTTTGTATAAGCTATTTGGTAATATTCTCTTTATTAGTGGTAATTGTTTTAATGAATAAATAATGCTATTTGTTCTATATGTATTTTGCAATTTAAAGGAAGTTATAAATGTTTCTATCATCTTTCTGTTCCTCCTTTAATGCTTCTATTATTTTATTTTTGAATTGTTCATTATCCAAATTGTTTTTATTAACTTCTTCTAAAACACCTTTATTTAAGATAACAATTTCATCACATAGGTCTAATGCTAGTTCCATAATATGAGTTGAAAATATGATAATGTGATTTTGTTTTATTTCTCGTAGCATTTGTTTCATTTCTTCAGCAACTACTACATCAAATGAAGTTAGCGGTTCATCTAAAAGTAATATATTAGGATTTGCGATAATATTCACTAACATTTGCATTTTGTTTTTCATACCATGTGAGTAATCCTTTAATAGTCTATCTCTGTCTTCTTCTTCGATTTTCATAAAATCAAAATATTCATCTATTGTTTTTAAATCTTTGATTCTTTTTTTATTGATGTCTATAAAGAATTTTAAAAACTCTCTTGCTGTTAAAAATTCTGGTACATTTGGTGTAGATAAAACATATCCTACATCTTCTGCCTCCATTTTTCTTTGTTTTCCATTATCTTCAATATAAAACTCCCCTGCATTTATATCTAAATCTTCATTTAGGCAATTAAAGAAAGTTGTTTTACCTGCTCCGTTTCTTCCTAATAATCCATATATTTTTCCTTTTTCAAATTCAAAATTAATATCTTTTAATACTTCTTTTTTCTCAAAATTCTTTTTTAGATTTTTTACTACTAATTTCATACTTTTCTCCCTCATTTATTTTTTTATTACTCCGTAAATAGAATAGCATATATTTGAAAATTATTCTACTATTTGACTGTATATTCCACAATTTTTTTAACCTAACCCAATTCATTTTTTATTTTAAAATTAATACGATAAATTCATTATAAAATTAGTAAATTAAACATAACATTTTTAGTTATAATAAGTTGGTTGATTTATTTACTTCCTATGCTAAAATAAGAGTATGAAAGGAATGATTTGTATGAATGATATGAAAAAAATAATTTCTCAGAATCTAATAACATTAAGAAATCAAAATCACTATTCTTTAGAATACCTTGCCGATCAAATTGGTGTATCAAGACAAGCAATATCAAAATGGGAAACTGGTGAAGCACTTCCTGATTTAATAAATTGTGAGAAACTTGCTAACTTATATAATGTTAAACTTGATGATTTAATACATTTTGACGAATCTAAAGAGGGTTACCCTATTCCACCTAAAGGTAAGCATTTATTTGGAACTGTTGTTGTTGGAGAAAGAGGTCAAATTGTAATACCTAAAAAGGCTCGTGAAATTTTAAATATTAATCAAGGAGAAACACTTGTAGTCTTTGGTAATGAAAATCCTGAAAGTAGAGGTATTGCTTTAGTAAAAGGAAATGATTTATTATATTTCAATTCAGAATTAATAAATATTTTAGAAAGGAATAAGAACGAAGAATGATTTTAAAAGTTGAAAATTTAGCAAAAGAATATCCTAAATTTAAGTTAAATAATATTTCTTTTTCTATTAATGAAGGAGAAATTATGGGATTAATTGGTCGAAATGGTGCTGGAAAAAGCACTACTTTAAAAGCTATTTTAAATATGATTTCTATATCTAATGGCACTATAGAAATGTTTGATAAGAATTATAAACAAAATGAATTATATTGTAAATCCAATATAGGTGTTGTGTTCGGTGGAATTGATTACTATGAACTAAAAAAAGTTTCTACTATAACAAGTATAACAAAAAAATTCTATAAGAATTGGGATGAAAAACTATATCGAACTTATTTAGAAACATTTAATATTGATTCTTCAAAGAGAATTAAAGAGTTATCTGCTGGAATGAAAGTAAAATATCAAATAGCAGTTGCTCTATCTCATAATGCTAAGTTATTGATATTAGATGAACCAACAAGTGGACTTGATCCTGTATCAAGAGAAGAATTATTGACATTATTTATGTATTTAGCACAGACCAAGAAAATATCAATCTTATTTTCTACTCATATTACAAGTGATTTAGAAAAATGTGCTAATACAATAACTTATATAAAAGATGGTAATTTAATTGCAAGTATGGAAAAAACGAAATTTATAAAACATTTTCAATATTTAAAAACTTCTCCGACAGAGCCTGATTTATCCCTAGAAGAAATTATGATAAAGAATGAGAGGTGTAGTTATGATTTCTAATTTATTAAAAAAAGATTTTGTGTTATCGGCACATCCAACTTTATATATGTTTATGATTATAGGAGCTTTAGTTTTAGTTCCTGCCTATCCTTATGGTATGGTATTCTTTTTTGGGTGTCTAGGTTTGTATTTTTCAACATTAAATGGCAGAGAAAACAATGATATTTTTTATAGTGCAATACTACCATTAGATAAAAAAGACATTGTTAAAGGAAAATGCTTATTTTTTATTACTTTTGAACTAATACAAATTTTAATAACTACTTTAATTGCTTTTATAAAAATATCTTTTATAGACTCTCCTAACAATGATGTTGGTATAGAATGTAACATAGCATTTTTTGGATTTGGATTTATTATTTATTCTATTTTTAACTATATCTTCTTAACTAAAATATATAAATCTAGTTATAAAATTGGAATACCTTTTGTGATTTCTCTTATATTTGTTGTATTAGCAATTATTTTAATGGAACTTATCTCTCATATACCTTATTTTTCGTGGATTGACGGAATTGCTTTTAGTGATTTACAAAAACAAATACCTATTTTAATAATTGGATTTATATTGTTTATCTTCATTAATATATTAACTTATAAAAAAGCTACTCAAAACTTTGAAAAAGTTGATTTATAAAAATTAAACATAAAAGAGCTACAGCTTGAAGTAGCTCTTTTATGTCTTATAAATTATTATTAATTATTTATTATAAATATCCCATTGCTGAAAATATAACATCTATAAATAATATAAAGATCAAACTTAAACAAATAATATGTTCTAATTTATTTGTATTTCCTTTTGTAATATTCTGTAATTTATTTTGTATAAATGGATGTATTTTTTCTAATACTATAACTCCTATGACACCCCAAAATATAGAATATAATAAACTAACTCTACCTTGAATATTTAAGAAGTCATTTGTGTAATCCCACCATCTTAAACCAAATAACATTTCAAGAATAAGAGATACCAAATATTCAAATACAGTAAAAGATACTGTTGCAATTATAAATTTTAAGACTGGTCTTTTATATAATTTTTTTGTTGTCATAATTAATATAATTGCTCCAAATCCATAAATTGGACATATAGGTCCAAATAGAAAACCTCTATTTACAAAATGTCCGTGTATGAATAGAGCATAAATCACTTCCATTATCCAACCTAAAAAAGCATAAAAGAAAAAATATATTATGTATTCAATTATTATATCCTTAGATGTTTTTTCTCTAATTACTCCTTCCATATTACTCCCCTTTAAGCAATTATTTACAATCTTTATAATTATACTACTTTTTTCAACAAAAATCTACTGTTAACTGCATCATCACAGGGAAATTTAAGCATATTACAAAAGTATTACAAATTGCCATATTCTTCCATTTAAGTATGGCAATAATATTTTAATACAGATTCCATATATTCTTCATTCATCATACATTTCCTCATGTTTGCACTTAATGTTTTTCTTTTTACATCATTATTTTCTATATATCTTTTTAATATTGATATTGAATATTTTCTTATTATATTTAAACATTCTTGTGAATTTTTATTTATAATTCTACTTTCATCTTCATCATAATTCATATCCAATAACCAATGGAAACTTTCAACTTGCCAGTGGTTTCTTGTATATGACAATAGCTTTTCAGCTGTTGTATTTTTGCTACTTAAGTAACAACTAATCTCTTTTGTTTTCTTTCCTTCTCTTTCTATTTCTCGTTTTACTGCAAATATCTTTTTTAGTCCTTTCCATTCAGCTAAGTAATCTGTGAAAAATGCTACTTCATTTAATACATAACAACTTCTCTTTTCTATTCTCCCATGACTTTTCTCTATTGTACTATATATCTCATATTCACATTCTTTATCTGTGATGTCCATATATTT
The DNA here is from genome assembly GCA_930990555.1 of uncultured Clostridium sp. GTDB lineage: Bacteria > Bacillota > Clostridia > TANB77 > CAG-508 > Merdicola. Next base: position 7,127 of record CAKNPW010000022.1, read on the forward strand.
ATCTTCAAACATTGCATATACATCTTCATAAAATTTTCCTTGATTTGCCTTTAATTGCAATACATAATCTCCTCCATTATTTACTATTTTCTCTGCTGTTTCCTTTTGACAATGCATTGCATCCATTGTTACTATTGCTCCTTTTATATTTATTTCATCTAGTAATTCTCTTACCGCTGGAATTTCGTTACTTTTACTTTCTACTACTTTTTGACCTAAACTTAAACTTTTATCTATCAAAAGAGCCGTTACTATATGCATTGGCTGTTCATGCTCTTTCATTGATGCTGTACTACATATTGTTTTCCCATCTATACTTATTTCTCTTTCTTCAATTTTGATTTTTGTCTCAAAAACATTATTAAATATTCCATAAAGACATAATTCTAAATGGTTTGGTTTTACAATCTTCAATATATTTGATAATGTGCTTAAACATGGTATTTCTTCTAGTTCTGTATGTTTTTTTAGAAAATTTATACGTTCTTCTGAAAATTCTATTATCATTTCCAAGTCTGTACAACCTGAAATCATACCACATACTAGCATAAACAGTATATCTGATAACTTATATGTTATATGTGCTTGACTCCTTGGATCTTCTACTAATTCAAAAAATATATCTAATCTACTTTTTATACTCATTTTTATCACCGTTAATATTTTATCAGATTAGTTGTTTATTTTGAATTACTTTTTGTAATATTTTTGTAATATGATTAAATTTCCCTGGCATCATCAAGTTTTAATCTTATTATATATAATTTTATTTATTTTTATCTGAAACACTTTCTATAATATTGCTGGTTAAATGTGTTTTATCAAACTTTTTCATAATAAAAATTATTATCAATTAGTCATCTATGTTATGTAATTTACCTTTAGGAAAAGTTATATCTAATCTTGTAAATTCATTTTCTTTTGATTGTATTTGCAACTGTAACCCTAATCTATCACATAATTTTTTAGATAAATACAATCCCATCCCTGTTGAATGTTCTTTTTTTCTGTTTGTTCCAGTAAAACCTTTCTCAAAAACTCTTAATAAATCAGATTTTTTAATTCCACATCCATTATCTTTAATAAATAACTTTACACTATTATCTTTATTTTCTCCCCATATTTCAATTTCTTTTTTGTCTTTATCTAAATATTTTATTGAATTTTGAATAATTTGAGATATGATAAATGCTAACCATTTTTCATCTGTAAATACTGTATAATCTAAATCGTGAATATTTAATGTAATTTTCCTATCTAACATATAATGTCTATATCTTAAAATAACATTATGAATAAGATCTGATAATTCTATCTCTTTTACAAAATAATCTTTTTCAGTATTGCCACTCCTTGCATAATATAGCATTTGCTCTACTAATTGGTTTATTTTATCAATTTCTTGTTTTAAACTATAATCTTTATTATTATCTAATGTAAGTGATATAGCTGATATTGGTGTTTTTATCTCGTGAGCAAAACTTTCAACATATTCTTGATAATCTGCACTTTCTTTTTCTAATTCACTAATTTTATCATTCATAGCTTTGCAAGCCTGTTTTAGTGCATAATAATAACTTTGACTTTCTATATCTGTTGGATTGTCTATAATTTCAGTTATTAAATATTTTTCTTCTAAATTATCTACTAATGATATTATTTTTTCATATCTTCTTTTTTGTTTGCTATACTCTATAATTAAATATAGAAACATAAAAAATGCTAATATTACTATCGTTAATACGATATATACACTTTTAATTCCTATCATTGAAAAGATAAAAGTAATTACAATTAAAAAAATTATTTGCTCTAAAACTAAAAATATCTTTTCTTCTAAAAATGTTATAAATTTCATAGTTTATAACCCTTTCCTCGAACATTTTCCAATAAATCTTTTATTCCTATTTCTTCTGCTTTTTTTCTTAACCTATTTATATTTACAAGTAATATATTTTCATCTAAATAATATTTATCATTCCATAATTTTTCCAATAATTCTTCTTTTGAAATTATCCTATTGTCATTCATAAAGAAATAATATAATATTCTAAATTCATTACGAGTAAGTTCTATTTCTTTATTATCATATTTTAATATAGATAAATGTAAATCTAATATATATCCTTTTTTAGTAATTTCCTTAAAATTCATTGGATTACTTAAATTTATTGCTCTTTTTATTTTTTCTAATAATATTATTGTATCATAAGGTTTTGTAATAAAATCTATTCCCCCTACTTTTATACTCATTATTTCATCTTCTGTACTATCTCTACTTGTAACAAATATAATTGGAATATTATTGTTTTCTTTTATTTTTCGACATATTTCATAACCATTTTCAAATGGTAAGTTTATATCTAAAAGAACTAAATTTACTTCACTATTTTTAATTAGTAATGGTATATTTTCAAAGTTGTTAAATGCTATTATTTCATAACCATTATTTTTAAGTAATTTTGATAATTCTTCACGAATTTTCATATCATCTTCTACTATTGCAATTTTCATATTTTCCTCCATCTTTCATATTATACTATATTTTGTGAAAAGAAAGCTAGTTTAATGCTAGCTTTCCTTTAAATTTCTTTTAAATTCAAAATATGTTGCTATGTAGTAAATTATATAAATTACTAAAAATACTGCTAAACCTCCAAAATAGTATGATAAATATATATAATCGTTTTCTAGCAATGATTTATAGATATTATTTATTGATGTTATTAAACAAAGACTGATTATTATTGGGTATATTATAGGTAAACCAAATAACACTAATAATTGTTTTCTTATAGTTTTATATATTTTTTCTTTCTTTACTCCTAATCTATTTAATACATCATATCTATATTTGTACTTTGTTGAATCTGTCAAACTTTGAATTGCAAGTATTGTACCAACCGCTGCGACAAATATAAATGCCATATATAAACATATTGAGCATATCATAGTTGTCATTGTATTTGTTTCTTCTATAAGCGTTCCTCTAACTAAAACTTTATATGTTAAAAGTTCTTCCCCATCTTCATCAATATATATTAAATATTTTTTCATTTTTTCTTCTATTTTAGTTTCTAATTCTGCCTTTGTTTCTTCTTTTGTATTTACAATCAAATGACTTTCTTCTATTTCAAGATTATTTACTGCTTCATCTGGTACTATAAGTGTATAAGCCTGATTTGAAAGTCTTGTCCAAAAACCTTCTGTCAAAATTTCTTTTTGTTTTAATTTTATGCCATTTGACATAGTTAGTTCTTTTACAGAAGTAAGCCCCTTTATAGATTCTTTTTCAGGCAATTCTGCTATTACACTATATTCATCACTATTTAGAGTAATTGCATCTAATCCTCTTAACTCTTGTAATTTATTATAATCACTTAACCTAATTACTGCATCATATTTGTTTTCTTCACTTTTAAAACTATAGTATTCTTTTGTTTTTAATATATTTGCTGATTTGTCTTTATATATATCGTAGGTATATTCATCTTCTATCGTATAATCTTCCTTTATAACTTCTAAAAATTTTGGTAAATTTTCTCTTTTATTTGCAACTGATACATCATAAGGTGCTTGTGAATCTATTTGATAATCATATAATCCCTTATTTATACTTGATACATTTAAAAAGAATAAAGTAAATGTAATTAACATTGACAATGTACCTAATGTAAATCCCATAGTTCTTGCCTTTGATGAAAAACATCTTGCTACAAATAAATTGTCTTTACTATATTTTACTTTTTTATTGTTTAAAACTACTGATAAAATGAAATCTGCTACACTTATCATTATTCCATATATACTTATTATGATTAAAAACATACTTAAAGCTAAATAATTTGGTACTGTTTGACTTGACATTTGTTTTAAATTAAATTGTGAGTTCCAAATATATAGTCCTAAAATTCCTAAAATTACACTTATAATAAATATAATTGTACGGTGTTTTTTCTTTTTCATTATTTTTTCTTCATTTTGCTTTTCTAAATATAGTAGTTCGTGTATGCTAATTTTCTTCATTCTTCTATTTGCTCTAAATAAAACTAAAATGTATATAATCGCAAAATATAAAGCTAATAAACCAATAGAAGCTAAATTTAATTCTATAAATATTGCTTGTGGTAACCCTAGTAAGCTAACAATAACCATTGACATAAACTGACTTGCTATAAAACCAATAGGAATTGCAATTACTAATGCAATTAAACCTATTAACAAGTTCTCTAACAGGAACATTTTGGCTATCTTTTTCTTTTTGATACCTAATAGCATATACATACCAAATTCTTTACTTCTTTTTTGAAACATAAATCTTGTTGTATAGTTTATTAGATAACTGATGACCAATATTACTATTGTATTTATTCCATATAAAAGATATGCAAATGTATCTAAACCTTTCGATAATTCAATTACTGCCTCTGAACTTGATACTAAATTCAAAGCAAATATTAAAGAAAATGATATAGTAATTGTTATTAAATAAATGATATAGTCTTTTATACTTCTTTTTACATTTCTAAAAGCTAATTTACTTAACATTACCTACATCACCTCCTAGAAGCGTTAGCATATCTAGTATTTCATTAAAAAATTCTTTTCTTGTTTTTTCTCCTTTTACAATCTCGTTAAATATCTTACCATCTTTTAAAAATAATACTCTTTTACAAAAACTAGCACTAAAAGAATCGTGTGTAACCATCAAAATTGTTGCCTTCAAATTTTCATTCATTTCATCCATTGTTTCTAATAAAAGTCTTGATGACTTTGAGTCCAATGCTCCAGTTGGCTCGTCAGCTAGTATTAGTTTTGGACTATTTATCAATGCTCTTGCACAAGCACATCTTTGTTTTTGCCCTCCAGAAACTTCGTAAGGGAATTTTTTTAAAATATCGCTAATTCCTAATTTATCGGCAATATTTTTTACTTTTTCATCAACCTTATTTGTATTTTCATTGTTGATTATAAGTGATAATGCAATATTTTCTTCTATTGTTAATGTATCTAACAAATTAAAATCTTGAAAAATAAATCCTAAATTTTCTTTTCTAAAATCTGCCAAGTCATCTTCTTTGACTGTTGTTATATCTCTATTATCTACAATAATATGTCCACTTGTTACTGTATCTATTGTGGAAACACAATTAAGTAATGTAGTTTTTCCACTTCCACTTGCACCCATTATTGCAACAAACTCGCCTTCTAAAACACTAAATGAAATACCATCTACTGCTTTTGTAATATTTGTATTTACACCATAGTATTTTTTTAAATTCTCTATTTTTAATACTTCTTTCATAAAGAACTCCTTTCTCAATTTTAGTATAAACACTAAAAATTAAAATATAATTTTTCTTGTTAATTAAATTATAGCAAGTTTGTTTTTAAAATAAAATTACAGTTTTGTAATAAAAGTCTATAATATTAGAAAGTGGAGGCAACTACTTTTCAATAATTACCTCCACATATTCTTTTGTTTGTAGCAACATATACAACCTTAATTAGCTGTATATTGAACTCTAGTTATCTTCTGTTTATTTCATTTTGTATCTCGTGATTATTTTGTAATAACCAATATCTCGTAAGCAATAGTATCGCTATTGGAATAACTGCTAAAACTGGATGCACAAACGCCAGTACCAAAGCTCCTAAAAGGAAGCATATAGATCTTTCTTTTAATCTTAATTGATTTATTTTGAGCTGTGCTTTTAACTCGTCAACTGACATTTGATGCAGTTCTTTGCCGTTGTAAGATAACTTTCTGTTCATATCCATTCCTCCTTAAAATTATTTAACCAGATCATTGTTGCTACATTTATATATAAACTGCATTTAGCAGATTATAAGCTAGTCATTTTTATATATTTTATAATTTATCTTTCAGTATCTTCTTGTTTTTCCTCTTTTTCTCTTTGTCTTAAATAAAATTTTCCATCTTCTGTTTTACCAATAAAGTTATTTTCTATCAATGAATTTAATGCGTCTGCTTCACCTTTTCCACTTGTTTCTATTTCTATACTTGTAGTTTCATCAGTTGCCCCTTTTTGTTTTAATTCATAAGCAATCTTTTTCATTCTAATTAAAGTTATTTTATTTACTAACATAAAACTCACCTTCTTTTATAATCTATTCTTCTTTATTTTTAAATATTTTATATGCAATTTTATATGATATAAAATACATTATTATTGTACTAACAATTAATATTATTAACCCAAATCTAGTTATAAAATTGTTTACTATTTCCATATCAATATTGATATTGGCTTTATTTATTAAAAAGTATATTCCACCAAGTATTGCAACTATAATAAGAACTAATATAAACATTTGGATTCTTCCTTTTTCTGCACCCCATTTATACATACTAGGAATTTGAACAGCTTGTAAGAAAGATATTCCAAATATACCTCCCATTGTTGCTATGATTAAACTTTGATAATCAAGATTTATTATGTTTTCAGGTCTTAAATAATTCATAATATTTACAACTATTACAGTTATTAACATTCCTAATATTCCACCTAATACTGTTGCTCCTATTGCTAAAATATATTTTTCTGTTACTAATTCTTTTCTGTTAGCTGGTAATGTTAAAATATATCTATTAGATTTTGACATTTCATCATAACTAAAAGTAGATAGTGAAATCATACCTACTATTGCACAAATTACGGTTGGTGCAATAGTAACAGCATCTGTCCCTATTATTGCAATACCACAAAATAAAATTATTATAATTAATGATGCCTTATAGGTTGCTAAATTATATAAATCTTTTTTTAATAATCCTTTTATCATAATTATTTTTCCCCCTTAATATAAAATAACATTATATCTTCAATAGATGGTTTATCAATAGTTGTAATATTATATTTACTTCTTATTTTGCTTTTATCATCTGTTAATACCTCGTATTGATATTTTCCTTTTTGATAAGCAATATAATCTTTTTCATCTAGTCTAATAAAGTCCTCTTTACTACATTTAATTATTCCATAGTTTTCAAGCAATTCATCTGTTGGTAAATCAAAAATTATTTTTCCTTTTTCTATAAATACTATATAATCTGATATATGTTCTAAATCTGTTGTAATATGTGTTGATAATAATATTGACCTTGTTTCATCTTCTTCAATATATTTTCTAAAAATATCTAGTATTTCATTTCTAACAACTGGATCAAGTCCACTTGTCGGTTCATCTAATATTAAAAGTTTTGGATTATGAGATATTGCCGTTGCTATTTTTAATTTCATTTTCATACCACTTGAAAAATCTTTTATCAATTTATCTGTTGGTAAATTAAATTGTTTTAAAAGATTTATATACTTATTTTCATCCCAACTCTTGTAAAAATCTTTCATAATAGAATTAACTTGTTTTGCAGTTAAGTATTCTGATAAAAAACTATCATCTAATACGACACCTGTTTCTTCTTTTATTTCTTTTTCATTCTTTTTGCTATCTTTTCCAAATATCCTTACTGTTCCTTCTGATTTAGTAATATTTAATATAGATTTAATTGTTGTTGTTTTTCCTGCTCCGTTTTCTCCTATTAACCCTACAATACAACCTTCTGGTACATTGAAACTAATATTTATAAGTTCAAAATCTTTATATTTCTTTGAAACATTTTTTAATTCAATATTATTATCCATATTAAAAATCCTCCTCAAATATCATTTTAAATAATTCTTTCACTTCATCTTCCGAAATATTGGCTATTTTGGAAATATTGTAAACTTTCTCTATATAATCTTGAATTTCTTTTAGCTTTTCTTCTTTTATTAGTTCTAAATTTTTAGGAGCGACGAAACTTCCTTTCCCTTGTACTGTTTTTATAAATCCAGCCTTTTCTAATTCGTCATAAGCTCTTTTTACTGTTAAAAAACTAATTTTTAATTCATTTGCTAAATTTCTTACAGATGGTAACATATCTTCTTCTTTCAATTCATTGGAAAATATAGCTTCCTTTATAGCATTTTCAATTTGTTCAAAAATTGGAATACCATTACTATTACTTAAAATTATATTCATATTCCCCCTCCTTACTGTTATTCGTGTTATATCTGTTATATTTTTATTATAACACTTTATAATTATATGTCAATATCTTTTTTTAATTTCATTAAATTATTAATGTATTTTAATTGAAAAAAAGCATAATTAAAACGGTTAAATACTCGTCTTATTATGCTTTTTTCATGTCTTAAATTACCGATATGCCAATTGGTTCTTTTGGACTCATATAAACTGTTTCATCAGTCTTATATGAATACACTTGATTTAATTTCAGCACATTACGAACCTTTCCTTTATAGGTTATTGTGGCTGAAGTTGTCAGCAATTTAAACTCTTTCATTTCTTCAGATTCAAGGTTACTTTGTAACATCCACCATGTTTCCCAGAGAATATAAATCTGTTTCTTTTTCTGATTCCGAATTCTCGAAACTACTTTTTTAGGCGTTACTTCTTTCATCTGCACTTTCCTCCTTAATAATTATTTTACAAAGGTCAATCAGTTACAGCTATTTTTACCGAAATAGCAACGGAAATTGTTAAAATTATACCATAAATAATAAAAATATTCCACTATTTAGATTTAAGAATTTATTGTTATAATTAACCAAAATTTATTATTTTTGCTATACTAAAAGAAAAAAATTAGCAAATATTTTTTACTTGCTAATTATTCATCTCTTAAATATTTTTCCCAATCCATAAAAGCATGACTTATACTCAATGCTATATTCCAGTCTTTTATATATTGTCTATTTTAGAAAAAACTTCATCTAAATAGTATACCTTATTTTCTTTTATATCGTTTAATCCTCTTTGTAGCTTTTCTTTTAAGTCTTTTTTACTTTTTATTGTTACACTATCTAGAGCTTCTGTATCTACATATGAAAATTTTAAATATTCGATAAAATTTATAACTTGATTTGTAAGTTCTTCTGGTAATTTTTCAATTTCATTATATAATTTCTGTTTTTCTATTGACATTTTCATTAACTCCATAAATCAATTAATATTATTATATCTTATATCGTTTTTTCTCTTTCTTCCATTTTTTACATCTAAAACTTGTAATTGTTTTAGCATATTATAATAAATTTATCCAATTTCTTCTTCCATACATAATTCTTACAATTTCAATACTATCATTTTTTATTCTATAAAATATAATATAATTATCTACTATTAACTTTCTTATTTCTAGTTTTCTTATTATATCATCATCAATAATTGCATATATTTCAGGATTTTCCTTCAAAGTTTTTATTGATTTTCTTATTTTAGAAATTAGTTTATTTGCTGTTTCTGGCTCTTGTAGATTGTATTTTATATATTGTTTTATTCCTATTAAATCTTCTTTTGATTTCTTTGAATATTCTATATTGTATTTTTTCACAAATAAACCCTCTTTCTATATTTTATCTAATTCTTCATATACTTCTTCTTCAGAAAATTTTTCGCCTTTATCTAATGAACTTATTCCTTTTTCTAATTCTTTGTATAAAATATGCTTATCTGTTAAAAGTTCATATAACTCAATACTCATAACAGCTAAATCTCCAGCACCATTCTTTGTAATATATACTGGACTATTTGTTTGATGACAAATTGTAGAAATTTCATTGTAATTATTTCTTAAATCAGAACTTGGTCTAATAACTGGCATAATAAACACCTCCATCAATATTATATACATATTTTATCAAAATATTGATATATAGTCAATATTTTGAATATCGTTTTTAAACAAAAAATTACTATTTTATATTATTTACTATAAAAATAATTTTTGTCTTTTAAATAATTTATATTATCTTTAACCCAACTATTATTAGCTACTACTTTTCTACTTTCATAGATTGCGATTCAACTACCATTTCATTTTCTAACAGTCCATTTTTCATTTTAAATCTTCTATTTTATCTTTTAATCTATTGGCAATAGTTGTTTTCCCTACGCCAAAGCTCCCATTAATCCAAATAATCATTACAATCTCTTCTTTCAGATAATACTTTCATTAAGATAATGACTTATATTATTCAAATGAATACACTATTTTTACCTTTTTACCACCAATTTTATCGTAAAATAATTCAGCTTCATTTCCATACAAACAATGTAATTCAACTTTTTTTGGATATGCTTTCTTTCTAACTTCTTCAATAGCTTTTTCACCATAACCCATTTTACGATATTCAGGTAATATGTAAAAAGAATCAACATATATAATCGGTTCATTGTTAATTTCTGAATTTCTTTCATAACTAGCTATTGTACCCACTATATTATTGTTATTCTCTATAAAATAATAATTAACTCCTACTTTTTTAAAATCACCTATAATATTATATACATTATAGTTTTCCGTTTCATGCTCATAATCCTCATATCCAATCTTATTTCTTAATTCAAAATGCTCTTTGCATAATTTCATTACTATATTAGCATACTCAAATAAATTTTCTTCTGTTACTGATTTTAAAACAATACTTTTCATATTTTTCTCCTTAATTATAAGTTATCTGCTTTATATTTTATTCAAATGTTGTTTTTTCACTTGTTTTGTAAAATTTTGTTCCTTCACTATTAACCAAAGTATTTTCATCTTCAATAATCAATTCTTCTGGCTCTCTTACAAAATCCATAGGAGAATTATCAACTGGAGAATGTGTTACCGAGTAAGTAATTTTTATTTTATCTCCATCTATTATATATGTACCATCACTATAAGCGTCAGATACAAAAATTACAGAGTTTTCAGAAAACACATAAACAAATGCCTCTGTTCCTTCTGGTCTTTTTGCATTATATGTACCTAATATTTTATATTGTAATCTATCTTCATTATTATCCTCTTCTATATTATTTACATTTAGATTTTCTTCACTCTTACTAGCAATATTTTCTTTAACTTCATTGTTTTTATTAGAATCATTATTTCTTCCAAATAAGAATAGCATGGTAAATACCAACAATATAATAATTATTATAATCACATAATATTTCTTTTTCATTTTTTCCCCTTTTTAGTTATTTTTTAATTCTTCAAATAATATAAATTTTTCTATATATTAATTGTTAATTTGCTTAATAATATCATAATCCATAATTATTATCAATTAATTTAGTTAAATTAAAAGAGAACTACATGTGTTGCAGTCCTCTATATCACAATTATTAATTCTCAATTTGTAATTTTCCCTTCCATAATCTAAAAATTACATCTGCTTGTTTTGCTAAATCTTTTGAATGAGTTACAATAACTACACATTTATTCATTTTATGAGAGCAGTCTTTAAGAATATTTATAATACTATTAGCATTTTCTTCATCAAGATTTCCAGTAGGTTCATCTGCAAGTAACACTGGTGCTTCAGAAGCTAATGCCCTTGCTATTGCTACTCTTTGTTGCTGACCTCCCGATAATTTTAAAACATTTCTTTTTATTTCTTCATCTTTAAGACCTACCTTTTCTAATATTGGTTTAGGTGGTAGTTTTGATGCTATTGAAACATTTTCTGCTGGTGTTAAATAATCTATCAAGTTATAACTTTGAAAAATAAACGATACATTGTTTTTTCTATGCTTTTCTAATCCATAATTTTCAATGTTTTCTCCATTAAATAAAATTTCTCCTTTTGTCGGTGTATCAAGACCACCTAGTAAAGACAAAAATGTAGTTTTTCCACATCCAGAATGTCCTAATATCGCATACATTTTTCCTTCCTCTAAATTGACATTTATATTTTTAAAAACAATACTATCTTTTGAATAGGCATACTCTAAATCTTTTACTTCTAATATAGACATTTTTCATTCCTCCTTATTAATCTATTTTACTAAAAATATCTCTTGGCTTTATCTTTGTAATTTGGTAAATAGATATTATTGTAGATACTAATATAATTAACAATCCAATCCCACTTACTATTAACCAATCATGTATATTAACAGTTATATCTATACTTGATGAAATACTATTTATTAGTTTACTTCCTATTACTTTTGTTGCAATAGAACTTGTTACAAAAGATAATATAAATGCAGGTACTGATATAATTAGCACCTCTAATATTTGTTGCCATATTAAATCTTTTTTACTAATTCCAATAGAAAGCAAAATACCTATTTCATTAGTTCTATGTTTTGTCCAAAGATTAAGTATTAGAACTACCAATATTACACTAATTATTAAGATAATAGCAATTGCTGTTGACACTATTTTTCTTAACCCATCTAGTGATTCTTTCGTATTTTCATAATTACTATCATTCTTGGTAATTTTACAATTGTCCCAAGATACATCTTCAATTTCTTTCATCTCTGCGATTAAATCATCTAATTTTTCTGGATCTTCTACTTCAAAATCTCCATATTGACTGTTTTTACTATCTGTTTCATAAATCAATCTAGCAGATGTATTTAAATCTGTAAAAATAATATTTTCAAATAAATTTGTTGTATCCATATATTCTTCTGAATCTGATTTTCTTGTACTAGTAAAGATTCCAATTATTTTAGCTTTTACTTTTATTTCTTTTCCTTCCACATTTTTTAATACTATATAATCTCCTATATTAAGACCATTTGTATTTGCAAAATCTTCATGTACTAAAGCAACTTGTTTTGCATTTGGAGTAATTGGATTTCCACTAACTAATTTAAAACCTTCTTCTGTAAAATATGTATCTTTTTCAGAATAACGATTTCCTACAACTCTACCTGCATTTTCATATACTTTTAATCCGTGAATCATCTCTTGTTTTTAGCTTATTATTGTTTATATCACTAAAATATGCAACTGTATAACTTCTTAAATTATAGCTATCTGTTATTCCACCTATATTTAATATTTGATTTACTACGTTTTCATTTAATCCGTTTTCTATGGTTTTAGCGTTAACTGTAAAGCCACATTTTAGAGCTTTTCTAACATTTGCATTTGCCACATTTGATGATGAGTTGATTGAAAAGCAAACTATTAGTAAAGTTGACATGATTAAAATAATAGAAAATAGTAACGCTGTTTTTAGCTTTTTCCTTGTTATATATAAATAGGCTCTTTTTGCAAAATTCAATATCTATCACCTCTTATTACATTTTTGTTAGAATAATTCTAGGTTTTCTTTTCATAATAGGAATACAAGATAGAATAACAATTGCAAGTAAAATACTTATTCCTATTACTGAAACCATCATAACTTGTTCATTTTGTATAATTACACTTTCTGCTACTTTTCCAAATGCTTTTCCTAGATTTCCTGCAATTAATTTACTAAAGAAATATGAACCTGTGAATGAAATCGCAGATATTATTAACATTTCTATAATAAATTGAATCATTATTGTTGCTTTTGATTTACCAATAGAAAGTAATATTCCAATTTCTCTTTTTCTTCCTTTAATACTCATAAAAACAATAATACTAATAACACTAATACTTACAATTATTGCTATAACAATTAAACTAATAATCAATGTGCTTGAATTATCTACTGATTCTTGTGTGTTTTGATAAACTTCGTCATTTGCATAAATATAAAAGTTGTTCCAATTTATATCTTTAATGTTTTGTACTTCTTGAATGATACTATCTAAATTTTCTGGATTTTCGACATAGAAATCTACAACATTAAATTTTCCACTTCCTACATCATCATAATTAACATACAATTTATCTGCTAAATCTGCACTTAAAAACACATAATCATTGTAAACAAAATATCCAGAAAGGTCATAAACTTTCTTGTCATCACTTTCATCTGCTGTATCTCCCATTACTCTAAAAATTCCTATAACCTCCACATCTACAAACGGATCATCATTTAGTGGATCATTTACTACTGTCAAAGTATCACCTAGTTTTAGATTATTTTTTTCTGCATAGGCTTCGCTTATTATAATAGCATTTTCTGTATCTGGTGTAATGTGTTCACCCTCCACTAACTCAAAAATATGGGAAGTAAAATAATTGCTATATTGGGTGTTTATATTTGTAACACTTAAAGTCTGTGAATCTACTAAATAATCACCTACATATCTGTCTGTTTGATATAAATATTCTCCATCTTTTAAAATACTAGATATAGAATCAACTGTTGCATTGTAGGCTTTTATTCCTTCAACACTTGCAATTTTTTCTATCATATCATCTGTAATGGCATCAGATGTCAAATAAGTATTTCCTTTTTCGTCTGTTTCCATTCCTCCAGATTCGTAATTTCTCTCTACTGAAAAACTTGTTCCTGTTGCTTCTTTAAATTCTTCTGTTTTTTGTTCTTCTGCATTTAAAACTGCTATCCCAGACAAAGTAAGTGTTACAACCATAAATAAAATAAGTAACAGCAAAATACTTACTTTCCACTTTCTAAATAAATATAAAATACTTCTTTTTAATAAATTCATCTTTCTTTCCTCCTTCGCTCTATTTTTACAACTTAAAAATGGAGTTAAGGTGTAGTTAAGATGTAGTTTTGATATATATTTTTCTTCATTCAAATATCTTTTGTTACTTCAATTTTGTAGTTATATTTTCCAGCCATAAAAATAGACTAGCCTTTTGACTAATCTAAATTATAATATAATATCAAATTCAATATATTCATCATCATTTTTTACACTAATTTTACCATTGTGTAATTCAATTATTTCCTTTGTAATAGCCAAACCTAAACCAGCTCCACCTGTTGTGCTTGTTCTTGATTCATCTCCTCTATAAAATTTCTCAAAAATTTTCTCTAACTTATAATCTGGTATTTTTGCCCCTTTATTTCTAAAAGTTATATATAATTTATCTAATTCTTCTGTAACATTGATTTCTATAACTGTATCCTTATAACTATAACTAATAGCATTTTTTAACAAATTTCCAAATGCTCTTGCAAGTTTATCTCCATCTCCTAGATAATTCACTTTATCTGGTGCATTTAACACACATTTTAAATTATTTTGTTCCAACATTGGATAACATTCATCTATTAGTTGTTTTAATAAATATGTTATATTTAATTCTGTTTTATTTATAGGCATTGAATGTAAATTATATCTTGTAATATCAAAGAATTGATTTGTTAATTCTTCTACTCTTAATGATTTGTCTAATGCTATTTTAAGATATTTTTCTTGCAATTCCTTTGATATGTTTTTTTCATCATTTAGAAGTGTTAAATATCCAATAATAGATGTAAGGGGTGTTTTTAAATCATGTGCCATATACATTATTAAATCATTTTTCTTCTGTTCAGCTTCTTTTGCGTTGTTTTTACTTGTTATATAATCATTTTTTATATCATTTAATTTTTCTGTAAATTCATTTACTTCACTTGGTAATTTTATTGTTTCATTATTTTCTTTTAATATTAAATCTAATGAGTTATATACTTCGTTTATACTATTTACATATTTCGATATAAATTTATAGATAATAACTGCTAAAACAATTCCAATATAAACATAAACAACTATATCTCTATTGTAAACTATCCAACTATATAAATCATAATTTAGTCTTGCTACTAAATCAGATAGAGTGTTTTCAAAAAATAATGCAAGTATAAAATAAATTATTATAGATATTACTGTAGCAACAATTAAATTACCTAATAAATTTATGAATAATTTTAGTTTTCTTTTTGTTAAATTATTAATATTCAATTTTCTCCTCCAAAATTAATTTATTACTGTAACAAAGGCTCTATATTAAGGGCAAACCAAAAAGGAAAATATAAGAAAAATATACCAAAATAACTTATAAGAACATATATGATTGGTGTTTTTATTCCTTTAATACCTTCTTTGTTTTTAAACAATATTTTTGAAAATATTATCCATATAATATATCCAATTATTGTGCCAAAAGTATTTGCAATTAGATCATCTATATCTGTTGCTCTAGTTGTGATTAATTGTGATAATTCTATTAGTAATGAAAAACAAAATCCAAATAATGTAGTTTTTAATATATTTCTATAGTTTTTCCAAATTAAAGGTAAAAGAAATCCCAAAGGAACACACATTAATATATTTAATAAGAATGTTGTATTTATTCCATTTTCAAGAAATTCAAGATTTATATTTGCCTTTATTATAGAATCATTTATTCCTCCTCTTGGTGCATATATTATGTCACTTAAACCTCCTGCACCTGTTACATTATATACCATCCATAGATATATAACAAAAAGCACTATAAAGAATATATAAAATTTCTTTTCTTTTCTATTTTTCATAAGTAAATATATAAAACAAGGCAAAAAAGCACATAGAAAACTATAAATAATCACCAACTTAACCACTTCCTATTCAAACTTGTAACCTACTCCCCAAACTGTTTTTATAAATTTAGGATTTTTGGTATCTTCTCCTAATTTTTCTCTTATTCTTCTTATATGTACCATTACAGTATTGTTACTATCAAAATATTTTTCTTTCCAGACTTTTTCAAACAATTCCTCTGAACTTATTACTTTGCCTTTATTAGTAATTAAATAAAGTAATATTTCAAATTCCATCGGTGTTAAATCAATTTCATTATCATATAATAAACATTTATGTTCTTTTTTATTTACTACTAATCCTTTATCTTCAATAATATCTTCTATTTTTATATCAGTATTATATTGTGTATATCTTCTTAAAGCTGATTTAACTCTTGCTACTAATTCTAGAGGATTAAATGGCTTTGTAATGTAATCATCTGCTCCAAGTGTTAAACCTTTTATTTTATCATTATCTTCTATTTTTGCTGTAAGCATTATAATTGGAAATTTTAAACCCTTATCTCTAATATATTTACATATTTCAAATCCATTTTTTCCTTGTATCATAATATCTAATACTGCAATATCTAAAGGTATATTATCTATACATTTTATTGCTTCCTCTGATGTATAAAGTTTATAAACATTATAATTTTCATTTTGCAAATATACCTCAACTAAATCTGCTATTTCTTTTTCATCATCTAATATCAAGACATTCATTTTGTTTCCTCCATTGTGATTATAGCATATAAATTTATACTTTTCATTAGTTCATTGATATTGTAAGAAAAATTTAAGAAATTGTTAAGGCTATGTTAAAACCTTAAAATATAAAATTATTTATAATATTTTTAAAAGGAGGCATTTAATATGGCAAAAAACAATAATAAAAAATTAAATAAAAAGAGAATTGTAATATTTATTTTGCTACTAATATTTGTTATATATTGGGGAATTAATTATTTAAAAAATAATGATTTCTTTAATGAATTAAATAGTAATTTTAACTTTTCTGATATTGTGGGTTATAGAGTAATTAAATTAGATAAGAATCCCAATTATTCTGGTGTAGGACAAGAAAAAGTAAAAAATAAAGATGGATATTTTACAACATTTACAACAGAAAATAATTATAAAAAAATATACAAAGAATACAAACAAAATGGTAATTCTTCGTGGGCAAACAATGAATATTGGAATGGTAGTATGGCTGAAAATGGTTGTGGAATAACTGTAATGTCAATTCTTTTGAGTGGATATGGTAAGGACTATACTCCAGAAGATTTAAGAGAAATGTATTATCCAGTAATGGATTACGAAAAAATGTCTAGTGAATTATCTGAAACATTTGGGATAAAAAATTCTGATTTTTATTATGATTCAGAGCATTTATCAAATAAATCTATAATCCACCATTTACAATCTAATAGACCTATTATTGTGTGTGTTTGGAATAACCCAAGTGATAATCGTTGGACTACTGCTTCACATTATATGTTACTTTTAGCAGCTGATAATGATAATATGGTTTATGTTTCTAATCCAAATGGTTTAGAAAATGATAGTAAAAGTTCTGGTTGGTATGATATTGATGAAATTACACCATACATAGCAAAAGCATTATATATTGAAGATTACGAATAAAAGGAGGGATATTCCCTCCTAAAATTATTTTTCTAATAGATCATATATCTTTTAACGATTATATTAATACTTATTGTGGTAATTTAATTGTAAATAATATTCCTTTTTGTGAGTTTTCTATTTTATATGAAATATTATGATAATCAAAAATTGTTTTTGCTATGTATAGTCCTAGTCCACTTCCACCTGTATTTTTATTTCTTGACTTGTCAACTCTAAAAAACGGATTAAATAATTGTTTTAAATCTTCATTTTCTATGTGTATTCCTGTATTTTCTATTTTCATAACTTTATCATTAAAATCAATAAATACTTTTGCTTTTTTTGGAGAATACATTACTGCATTTGAAATAATATTTGAAATTGCATTTTCAAGTAGTCTTTCATCTCCGTTAAATTCATAAGCATCTTGAATATTTGTAATTATTTCAATTTCTTTATCTTCAGCTATTCCTTGATATTTTTTATATACTTTCTTTATTGTATTTGCTATGTCAAAGTTATTCTCATTTAATTTAAAACTTTCATCTTTAATCATAGCAACAGATAATATTTCTTTTATTAAATTTTCCATTTCATTTGCAACTTTAAGAGAATGGTTTAGGTATTTTGTCCTATCTTTATACTCTCCAACTTCATAAATCATCCCTTCTAATTCGCCTTTTATGATAGTAAGAGGAGTTTTTAATTCGTGTGATACTGCTCTAAAAAATTGAGTTTGTATTTTTTCTCTTTCTTTTTCTTCTTCTATGTCTTTTTGTAATTGCTTATTAGCAACAGTAAGTTCATTAATAGTTTCATTCAGCCTTTCTGCCATTTTATCTAAATTATTAGCAAGTACCCCTATTTCATCCGTTCGTACTGTATTACATCTCCAAGTCATATCTAGTTTGGCTAATTTTTTAGATATATTACTTATATCAATTACAGGTTTAGTAATTACTCTTGAAATTATTTGTGCTGCAACTATAGATATTAAAAGTATTATTACTAATATTACAGGAGTTATCTGTAAAAATACAACCATTATTTGATTTACCGTACTTTCTGCTACTGATAAAGTTAATATATATCTTTCATTTGAATCTATAAAAATGACATCACTTGAAATAGTTTGAATTGTTGTATCTTCTGAACTTTCTTCTCCAAAACTATACTTAGTATTTGTGTTTGTACTTTCTAATTGAGCATTTGCACTATGTTCTATACAAAAATCATATATTTTATTTATTCCCTCATCTAATGTAGTGGTTTCTAATTCGGATACAAGAGTTTTTATTTCTTCTGTATAATTTGATAAAGATATACTTCTATAATTGCTAGGCATTACTTTTATGACTATACCATATATAATAAGACCTACAAAAATTAAAACACAAGTTAGCATTAAAAATATTTTTAGCCATAGGCTACTTTTTATCTTCTTTATCAATTTTATATCCCACCCCTCTTACTGTTTCTATATAGTCATATCCTAATTTTTTACGAATATTTTTTATATGTGTATTTACTATTTTATCATCTCCAAAATAATCATAATTCCATATTGAGTTTAGTATATTATCTCTTGAAAAGACCTTTCCTTGATTTTCTAAAAATATCTTTAGTATTTCAAATTCTCTATATGTTAGTGATACTTTCTGATTATCTACATATACTTCATAATTTTCTGTATTTAATATCATATTTTTATATTTTAAAATATTTGAAGTTTCATTGTTGTTATCTGTTCTTCTAAAAATAGCCTCTATATGTTTTAAAACAATAGGCATGGAAAATGGCTTTGTTATATAATCATCTGCTAATTTATCAAATCCTTTTAGCTGACTTTCTTCATCTGTTAGTGCTGTTAATATTATAATGGGTATATTACTATTTTTTCTTATCATTTCACAAACTACAAATCCGTCAATTTTGGGCATCATTATATCTAGTAACACCAGATCATAACTATTTTTTTGAATAAGGTTTATTCCTTCTAACCCATCATCTGCTGTTTCAACTTTATAGTCTGCGTTTTCTAAAAATGCTTTAATTATATTTTGTATGTCTTTTTCATCTTCTATTACTAATATCTTTTTCATTCATTTTTCCTCCAGATGTATTATATATCTTAATTGTGTAGTTTTGGTGGAGTTGGAGAAAATTTTACAAAAAAGTAAAAGCGAGAGTTACTTTTTATAAGCAACTCTCTAAATTAAATAATTATTAATTGTTATCTTCTTTATTAAATATAGTTTTAATATTGTTTATAAACTCTTTTCTTCTAATTATTGTAGTAATTATAACAAATAATGAATATAGTAAGTTTCCAATATAAGGTTGAGTATTTAGTTTTGTTGTCAAGTCTGCACTAACAAAGAAAGTTAAAATTGCAAGAATTAGTATAATCCAATGTGAATATTTTATTCTTCTTATATATAAATATCCTAATGGAATATATACAATAGCAAGTAATAATTTTACAATGTAATCTGGAATATTAGGTAAATTAAACACTAAATTTAGTTGACTACCATTAAATAACAATGATAATAAAGCAATAATTCCACCAAATATATAAAAACCACCAATAAATGTAATAACTTTTGATTCTCTCATTTTTTCCTCCATAATTTTAATTATTAAAAAATATTCTTGTAACAATTTATCTAAAAAGTCAATCTATATAGTCATTTTAATCAGACTTAATAAAAACTTCGGAATTTTCGGAAATTCTTGTAAAACAATATTTACTATATTTTCTTTTGAAAGCTCTTGTGCTGTATTAAATATTATATCTCCACTTGTTTGCTCTCCCACAGCAATATGTCCTGAAGCATATCCTCCAATACCAATATTAGAAGCAAGTGCAGCTCCACCAAAAGAGTACATTCCGATTGCCAATCCACCAATAGAGATTATACCTATCGCAAGTCCACCAATAGCAACAGGTGCTAATGCTAGTCCTCCAATAGCCAAAAATAAAGCTATTGCAACTCCTCCTAATGAGATTAACCCTAAAGGGATTCCACCTAATGCCAATAATCCCATTGCAATTCCACCTATTGCAAATAAACCTTGTGCAATATTTCCAATAGCAATTATTCCTTTTGCTCTCCTTATTCCAAAGCCAAGATTAATATGAACTAATGGAATACCTTTAATTTTAGTTTTACTTTTATATTCGTAATCTAGCCTAACCTTCCCATAAAAAATTCTTTGATCTTCATTTAAAGTTTCATCATCTTCTTTACCAACTAATTTATCAATAGAAATATTAAAAACTTTGCTTAATTCCATCAATTTTTCCAACTCTGGAGTTGTTTCACCTAATTCCCATTTGCTTACAGTCTGTCTACTCACATTAACTTTGTTACCTAATTGTTCTTGTGATAATCCTTCCTTTTTTCTTAATTCAATTAATTTTTCATTAAATTTCATTTTTTCATTCCTCCCTTTGATATAATTATAGAATTTAGTGTCAATTAAATCTACCAATTATACTTGGAAGATTGTCAACAAAACTTAACATTGCTTATTTTATCGCAAAAATCAACTGTTTTTATATTACTTTTTTTAAATTTTTTCTATCTTTTTATTACTAACTTTATATAATTTTTTATTTCATTTCTATAAATACTGTTGTATATTACCATAAAAGTATAAAATTTTCCACTATTTAACTGTATTATTTTATGATTTTTTTACTGCAAAAAGAGAATCACTATTTCTAATGATTCTCTCTCGAAAATAAAAGGGGATGTTTTGTGTGCTAATTGCTTCATCTACAATTAGCACTATACTAATTTACGGTTTTTGCATTTGAATATATTTGCTCTAACTTTTCATCTGGATAATATTCATCAAAAAAATTATCTATATATCCATTAGCTGCAATATTATTTTTTCTTTCTAATTGCCTTGATCCAGCCATACCTGACATTACTATATCAAATGTTATAAACAGTACTAAAAAAGCTGTTATAAATCTAAAATTTGTATTTTTACACCATTCATTTAGGTTACGAATAAGTGGTAATATAAATCTTACAAAAAGAACTCCACCTATTCCCCAATATAAGCAATGTAATAAACTTGTTCTTCCATGTATATTAAATAATAAATTGCTATAATCCCAAGATATTGTTCCAAACCAAGTTTCTTGTAAATAAGAAAATAGATATTCTACTATTCCTCCAAGTAACATTGTTATAAAAAATATTTTAATGTAGCTTTTCTTTTTTATATTTGAGATAACTAAATAATAAGCAACAAGTCCTACTCCATATACTTGTATGAACGGTCCAAATAATAAACCTTGTCTTGATACAAAATGTCCGTTTTGTACTAAACCAACAATCATTTCTAAACCATAGCCTATTATACTACCTATTAAAAATATCCAAAATATTTTTGTTAGTTTTTGTATTATTTTTTCTTTATCTATTATCATAATTGAATTGCTTGTTTCTTCCATACTCCAATTTTTTCTCCTCTTTATCTATTATAAATTACAATTCTTATGATTCTTTTTATTAATTCTTAATTTTTTATAAATTTTACTAGATTATTTGTGTTTCTACTGGATATACCATATCGTTGTATTGATATATTGCTACTTCCTTACTTTCTGCTTGTTTATCTCCTTTTGTAGTCAAAGCATATATTCCTAAACCTATTATTGCAATTACAGCGAGTATTACAAAAACAATAAATACTTTTAATAATTTCAAAATTAGTCCAGATAATTTTTCTACATTACTTTCTTCTTTCATTTAATTCCTCCAATTTTATATTTCCTCCTTTTTAGAGGATGTCTGTGCTAACTGATTCTCTACAATTAGCACAGTTATTCTATTCTGCTTGTTTTAATATTTCATTTGCTTCATCTTCTGTTAAAAATTTATTTTCTATCATCTTTTCCATCACTTGCCTTTGTCTTTGTTTTGCTAAATCTGGATTTTTAGTTGGTGCATAAACTGATGGTGCATTTGGAATACCTGCAAGTAATATACATTCGTAGTCAGTCATTTCATCTAATTCTTTATTAAAATAGCCTCTACAAGCCTCTTTTACTGTGTAGTATCCATCTCCAAAGAAAATGTTATTTACATACAATTCAAATATATCTTCTTTTGAGTAATGTGATTCTATGTTCCAAGCCATAAATACTTCAGCAATTTTTCTTTCCATTTTCTTTTCTTGTGTAAAGTACATATTTTTTGCTAATTGTTGTGTTATTGTACTTCCACCTTCTACATAAGACATTGCTTTTATATCATTTATTGCTGCTCTACCTATTGCGATTATATCTATTCCATTATGCTTATAAAATCTTTTATCTTCTACACTTATTACTGCATTTACATACATTTGTGGTAATTCTGAAAACTCTGCATAATTTTCTTTTGACCTAATTTCTTCTACTTTTTCTTCAAGAGGCATATTTTCTATTGCCTCTTTATACATATTATATCCATTATTCACAAATAACAAAGCTATACTTATTCCAATCAATAATAAGAAAATTAATACTTTTAATATTTTTTTCATCTTTTACCACCTCATTTCTTTTTACATTTATTTTTTCTTATCCTTCTACATTCATTGCTGTTTTAACATCTTCTGGTAATTCACTTTCTTGTACTTCTTTCCAATTTACAACTCCACGAATTTGCATTACTTCTAATTCCAAATAAGCATCTTCTCTTAATTCTCTACTTGTCTTAAATTTAATTTCTTTTTCTTTTCCATTTTTGTTATATGCTGTTAATGTATATTCGTACTTCATACCTCCTGATTCGGTAATTTCTTGTATTTTTGTATTGTCTATTTGTGTATAATATAAGTCTTTATGTATTACTAAAAAGTAGTATGCTCCAACCATTAAAGCTATCACTATAATTACAGCTATTATCATTGGCAATTTTTCTTTAAAAC
>CAKNPW010000023.1 GCA_930990555.1 uncultured Clostridium sp.
CTCTTTCAATATTTTATTTTCATTCTAGGTGTGACATATCTATTTTAAACCTATAGAATATAAATATTTTTATATTGCATCTTCCATGTTTTTTATATTATTAGTAATAAATTCTTTTAAATAATCTATAAATTCAAGTTTTCCTATACTTTTGTTAGCACTTATTGTTAATTCTAATATTTTTTCATTATCATTATATACACATAATTTACCAATATATTCATCATTTTGTACTGGAGCTTTTATCTCGCTTATATTAAAAATCTTTAAATTAATTTTTTCCTTATCTAGTTTTTTTATCGGATAATAATAATTATCTAATTCTTGTAACCTAGTACTAACATTCTCTTTCTTTCCTTTAATGACTTCTATTCTATTCTCATTTATTTGTTTCCACTCATTATATTTTTCATCAATTATATCTTTTAAATTATATATTTCATAATTTGTATATGCATATTCAATTAACTTTATACTATCATTTGTTCTATCTTTTTTTGTATCAGCACCTAAAACTACAGTAATTATATTCATTCCATCTCTATTAATAGATGTTACTAAACATCTATTAGCTCCATTTGTAAAACCTGTTTTTACTCCATTTACACCATATAGGTTTCCTAATAGTTCGTTTGTATTAGTTAAAGTTTTACTTCTATCGTTAATTGAAATAGTTATACTCTTAGTATTAACAATATTAGCAAATTTTTCTATATTTAAAGCATAATCTGCCATTTTAGCTAACTCAAAAGCAGTAGTATAATGTTCTGGCATATCAAGTCCATGAGGAGTAATAAAATGAGTACTCTCCAAACTTAGTTCTTGTGCTTTTGCATTCATCATTTCTGCAAAACCTTCTATATTACCACCAACAAATTCTGCTAAGGCTACTGCTGCATCATTTCCGTGAAACCATTAATAGTCCATATAATAAGTTATTAATAGAAATTTTATCACCACTTTTAAGACCAAGTCTAGAGCCACCTGTTCCTGCTGCCTTTTTAGAAACTGTAACTATATCATTTAAATTAGCATTTTCTAATACTACTATTGCAGTCATTATTTTGGTAGTAGATGCCATAGGTCTTCTTTCATTTTCAGCTTTGCCCCATATCACTCTTTTAGATTTTCTATCAAAGATTATCGCAGCACGAGAATTAAGCTTTGGCTCTTCATTACTAATAGTTGTTTGTACTACATCCTCCGACCAATTAATTATTTCCATATCATCTATATCATCAGCATATACTACATTTGTAAAACATAAAACTGTAATAATCAATATACTTAAAGCTTTTTTAATACACACAAAAAATCACCTATTCAAATATATTCGAATAAGTGATTTTTATTCTTTTTATTATTCCCATAGTGATTTTCTTTCTTCTGGCCATCCATGTCCATCATCATCTTCTTTTTCCTGTTCTTCTTTTTTTCGTTGTTCTTCTATTTTTCTTTCTTCTTCCAGTTTTCTTTCTAGACTTTCTTTGTTACCTTTTTCCTCTTCTAACTTATATTTTTCTGCATCCACGTCAGAAGGTTGATAATTTGATGTATGTATTGGTTCATTGGTACTTCTATTAGTTAAAGATATTTGACCATAGTTTATATCAATTCCTAAACTTGATGTAGTACCATCTTTTCTTGGAACTACCATATCAACACTACTCTTACCACATTCTCCAGGTTGTTCATCTGTTCTTGCAGTTCTTGCTCCAACAAAGTCAGGATTTAGCTCAAATTTATTATCTGGTCTTAACCCTACTAAACAAATAGTACCATTTTTAGTAATTCCCATATATTGTTCTGCATAGCCTGTCTCTCTTCCTACTACATCTCTAGAAAAATTTTCATCTTCTATTCTTACTAATGAAACAAGCTCCAACCCTGTATCTTCTTGCATTTTATTTACAGTTTCTTTTTGTTCTTCTTTTTCCTCTTCCTGTTTTAAATCTGTTTTATCCTGTTCTTTAGATTTTTCTTCTAATTTTTTTGGTTCTATTTCTTTTAAGTCCAAAAATCGGGCTGGAATTCGTTCTGTCAATTCTTTGTGGTAATCTTCTGTTACTTCTAATAATCCTTGTTCATTAGTTGTGGCTATTAATTCATAATTTTTATATAAATCATATTCACCACTTTTATATGCTATTAAAGCTAATTCTTTTGCTTTTGTTTTTATTTGTTCTAATTCTATATCTGATAAAGAATGAATATTCTCAATATCACCTTTTGTTTTTTGTTCGCTTAGTAATTTATCTTTAAGCGATTTTAAGTATTCACCATCTTTTTCTTTATCTTCTAATTTTTTAATTTGCTTTTCTATTTCTTGAATTCTTTCATTTTGTAATTCTAACCTTTCGGCTAAATCTTTTTCTGACATATACATCACCTCCAATTTATTGTTTTACATCAAATGATAGTTGAAAATCATTAAATCCATTTTCTATTAAAATAAATTTTTGGTCCATAGAATAGCTAGTATCTAAAGGAGTTTTTACTGTAGTAAATAATATATAATATTTTCCCTGTCTTTCTATATTATTGTATTCTACTGATATTAAAGTTGATGGGAATTTTTCTTCAGCATATTTTTGAAAGTCCTCTAAAGTAGGAAAATAATTAGTTTTAAAGTCAGGATATAATAAGGCATATGCCTTATCATAATCCTTACTTTCTATATATCTTATAAACTTTCCACAATATTGCTGAATTCTAGTTCTTTCATCTTTATCTTTTAAATCTTCTATTTCTAACTGATTAGTATTTTCATCTATTTCTTCCGCTGTTAATATATTTTCTTCAGCCACCCCATTATTTAGAATATTCTCTTCTTCATCAGATTCTGACATAAATACTGTATTTATAACAACAATTATTACAATAACAACTATTAGTAAAAGAAACAATATTTTAAATCCTTTACTATCTATAAAAGTCTCTTTCATATCTTCCTCCCATTATTCTGCTGAAGCATATATAATTTCTGGATTAGTAGAAGTCATATTTGCAAAATATACTCTTAGTTGTAATTGATTTTCTTGATTTTCATATTTAAAATTTATTATAAAACTTAAATATCTATTTCCTCCAGCAGTTCTATATGAATCAGAATCTATTTCACAATATTCAAATTTGTTACCACCATAATTATTATTTTGTAAATATGTGGCTAATTTTTTAAAATCATCTTCTTGCGTTATTCCTAAATTTTCCTCTATTTCGTCTTTTTTATTATTAAACAAATTTGTCAATTGGCTATCATCTAATCCATTAATATCTTCAAATAATGTTGGTAAGTATTTATTTACTAAATTATTTAAACTTTTGTATAAATCATTTTTATTATTTTGCCCATCATATTTTGTCATTAATTCAGCCATTCCTCGTGGAAATACTTTATCTTCCGAATAACTTTCCATACTTTCTTGTAGTAATTGTTTATCTGTTTGTTCTGTTTCATTTACAACCTTTTTATTAACTGCATTTCTTACTAAAACAACTATAACAATTATGACTACAACAATAACTAGTGTAATTAAAATTTTCTTTATTAATTTCATATAAATCCTCCAAATTATTCTAGTGTAGCAATTTCTGATGAAGGTGTTCCATTTACAAAGTCTGTCCACGGAGTTTCTGTTAAAAATGTATATTTTGGGAATGATGAATTATATGGATTCCTATATTCTTCATCTACTGCTAATACACCACGTACATGTCCTCTTCCTTGTAATTGTGTTGCATAAGTCATATTTGAACCCCAATGGTTTTCGAAATCTTCTACTGTTAAAGTTTTATTTGCATTAAATATATCTATAACTTGATAACACTGTCTTGGGCTTGCATGGTATAAATCTACCAGAGCATCCAACATACTCTCAGACAAAGAATTTTGATCTGGTATTTTCTCTAAAATTATTTCTCTCGATGCTTCTAGTACCAATACAAATACATCTTGAGCTTCTTTCTTAGGAACTCTTCCAGCTGCTAAATGTTCTGGAAAATCTGGATACATTTCTGGAACTTGTCCCATGTTTGCAATATCATTTGTTAAACCAAATGCTGTTGTATGTCCTTGGTTATCTGCTAAAATTTCATAACCATAACTGTCTCCCAAATCATATTTTCCTTCACAACCACCTTCTAGTTCTACACCTAGCCAGAATATAAATTCTTCTGGGAATTCTGTATCTATTCCTTTCTTTACTAATCTAATATAAGATTCTACATCTTCTACCATAGCATTTTCTCTATTCATTAAATATAATCCCAAGTCAGAACCTGTTGTTGTTCCTAATACTGTTCCTTCTTTAATATATCTTTTTCCACCTTTTTCTAAATATGCAGGTGCTTCAACTCTCTTTTCTTCCGCCTCTTCGAAAGCTGTTGCATAAGGTTCTACTTCCTTATAATCATCTGCATATCCCATCTCTATAAAATATCTATCTGTATGTGTAACTTTTTGATATTCTGATTCAGAATTTTCATCTATAGTTCCTTTTTTGAACCCTTTAATATACATAATATATCCTGTACAAATTCCCTTATATTCGTTATAGAATTCTTCATATTCAGAAATAGCAGATGTATCTAATACTTTTATTTTTATATAGTCATCTCCCTCTTCTAGAATTTCTCCCGTTACAGGTGATACAACATTTAGATCAGTTTCGAAACCATCTATAAGTGTATCTGTTGGGTTTGAAACTTCATCTTGATCGTCTGCATTATCTGAATTCGTATCATCTGGATCATCTAAATCAGGAACTCCATCATCTGTTTTGGCACCTTTGGTATCTGCATTAAAGTTAGCTTCATAAATATATGCTTGTGTTTGCTCTTCTGTTCTTTCACTACCATCTGCATTTAATCCAGCTCTTATATTATCTGTTGAGGCCTTACTTCTTATTAATGTTCCATAATCTGCTTGTTGTTTTTCGAATCTTCTTTGTGGCCAGTATGTATTAATATATCCACTAATTGGCCATTGGAAAACATGTGTATCTTCTTCTCTTAAATCATCTTTTGTAAAATAGCCTAAATCAACAAATAATTTCTTTAAATCTCTTAAAATATATTCTGAATCTTCAGTTTTAGAATTTTCTAATATAGAAAATGCTGAAAGTGCATTTTGTCTAACATTAACTTCCTTATAAAAATCCGTTCCATCTTTTTCTTCTTGTTTTTCTACCGCATCTTCTGCTGCTTTCCTTGCTGTTTTATCATCCTGTTCTCTATCCCAAGACTTTGAATATGCCTTATCATATACTTCTCGTAGTTCATCTATTTTCTCTGCAGTGTTAGTACTTCCATCATATATAAAATATTTTGCAGGTCTTTTTTCTGTTCCCACAAATAATTTCTTAGTGTGCTCATTTACTGCTCCTCTTATAGCATCTCTTGCTTGTACTAATTCACTACCTGCTCCAACAGTTTCTATTGTATAGAATGCACCTTTATCATTTGGTGCTAGTGAACTATCATCTGATTGTGATACTGGATTAAATAAATTCTCATATGTTGCTTGATTTTGACTAACATCATATGCATCGTAATAATCATAATCACCTGTATCATCTACAAATATTACATCTCTATACCAATGTTTAATTACTTTTGTAATATATGGTTGAACTCTATTTACCTCTGTACCTTGTCCTTGTCCCTCATCATTGTTATAATCAATTGCATCATTTATAGAATTTGTTGTTAATCCTATTTTCTCTAGTTCTTCATTAAAATCTTTTAATTTTTCCTCTGTTTGACCATCATATTCTTTAATTTTTTGAATATCAGATTCTACATGTGGTAATAATTCTTCTAATTTATCTTGTAAGAACTCATATACTTCGTTTTGCTCTTCTTCTGTAAAATCTCCATCACTTTTAGCTTCACTATATTTTAAATAAAACTCATTCATAATACCAGTTGTTGCACCATCTTCATATGTTCCTGTAGAATCTTCTACAGAATGAACTGTTTTTCCAACAATTTCAGAATATGGTTTGCCAACTTCGTCTGTATAAAATGTAGCATCTGGGTATTGTTCTTTTATTTTTTCTATAGATGAATCCATAATTGATTTTTCGTTATTAAACAAACCACCACCATTATTAAACATATATTCTATTGATTCTGAATCATTCCAAAACGCTACTTTATCTGATGAATCATATGATTGAAGTATTGTTTCATTAATTTTTAAATAATGTCTATTGTTTGCTGTATCTATAGAAGAATTTATAAATGCTTTTAAGTTTTCATATCCTGCGTTAATTCTTTCAATCATATCAGAGTTTTGATGTTCGTCTATATAATCTTTTAGTGTTTGTAAATCTTCTACAGTTAGAGTATGATTTTCACCTTGGATATGATTATCTATATCTGCTAAAGATTCATCTACTCCTGCAAAGTTTGTTCCACCATCTGGAACATTATCAACATGGTATTCAAATTTTATTGTAGCTTTAGCTTTAATTGTCGAAATATGTATTTCTGTACTTTCCTCTGCATCCATATCAAATCTATATACTAAATCTGGAGCCATTGTTGCTAAATGTAATGTTAATGATAGTTCAAGTGGTTTACCATATCTTGCTGTCCACCCTTCCATATTATATGTATAATATGAACGTCTAAAAACTGATTCCCATACTGTAAACGTTAATGTTTTAGACTCTATATCTGCATCAACACTATCTAAGAAGCTCATCTTTTTAGCATTTAAATCAGTTCCATCTGCACTTTCATACAGACCAGAATCAAAATGCAACATACCAAACTGCGGTTCACCAGTATCTTTTTCTGTCTCCATTCCCAGTACATATCCAACAGCATTTCCTATTACATTAAGTACTTTTGAGACTCCTGATTTAAATTTTTCGTAGGGAACATATGTATTATAATCTGCCGTTAAATAGGCATTTAAATACTTACTATACATTTGGGCATCATCTGTATTATTTTCTATAAAATTCCCATCTTCATCTGTATATTTACCAAAACCAAATTCATAAGGCGGATATCCCATATTAGTTAAATATTCTGCAAGTTCTTTTTGTGGTTCACTACCAAATCTTGCAGAGTTACCTGCATAAAAAGTTTTTAGCTCTGTACAAAATGCTGTTGCAATCTGGGAAACTTTGTTAGTTATAAGTCCTGGCATTTCTAGGAAAAATCCTACAATTCCAATTATTAAAATAATTACTATAATAATTACTATAACTACTATTCCTGCTACACCTAGTGCACCTAATCCTTTTAAGCTTTTTATAAGCCTTGCTAAAAATTTTCCTTTTTTTACAGCTCCTGCAGCTGCGTTTCCTGCTTTCCCTGCTTTTTCAGCCCCTGAAGTTTGATTAGTTTGTATTGTATCATTTATATTTTGATTATCGTCTGCCAAGATCTCACCACCTTTACTCTTCGGTATGAAAATTAATTCTTAAACTATATATTCTAATAGCATTATCTAGTTCTGCCTGTTTTGTACTTTCATCCCCAGAATATGATTGTAATACCCTTACATTGTTAAACATCATATATTGTGGAGCATTTCCATCATCACAATATTTCGTAAATACAAATGTATAGCTTTTGTTTTCACCTGGTTGCAATACTATTCCATATGTTGCAACATTTCTTTCGTTTCTATCATCTTCACCTGTGTTTAAAATAACTTCATTATTAGAACTTCCATCTGCTATTACAATAGGATGTTCTGATCTATTTGTTATAGTAACTTTATATGTTTCATGGTCATAGAATACATTCTTACTGTCAATTTCTATTTTTAAATTTTCATCTTCTCCAAAAACATTTAAATCTGTCTTTCTAACAAAACCATCAATTGATAATTTTAAAGAATTATCATCCTCGGTAAATACAAATTTTTCTTCATCATAGTAAAATTCTTGTTCTGTTAAGCCTGTAGCCATTATATCTTCCATAAGATTTACATCATATATATATTGTTTACCTACATTTGAAAAATTTTGAATACTATATGATCTTTTTTCTTTAAATTTTGCATCCACATACTTTTGGAAAGAGCTTAATGTTGGATATACTTCCGCTTTACAATCATCAGAAAGCATATTATATGCAGCTTCATATTCTTTATTATTACATCTTTGTACAAATGTCTCTATAGTACTTTCTATTGTCTCATGCCATTTATCTGGAACTTCATCTTCTGCCATAACAGATACATTAGGCTCATATGTTGTTTGTGGTATTTCTTCTTCTGGCATATTCTTTAGAATATAATTTACTATAAAAATTATTGCCCAAAGTATAACAATAAATATTATTATTTTTTTATATTTCTTAAAAAATCGTCTTATTTTTAATCTTGTATCTATAAAGCTCATTTTCGCTCCTTCCACAATATTTAATTTATATTAAATTATGGATTTCCTCCTCCATTACCATTTCTTGCTTGTAATTCCTGCATTTTGGTAACAGTTCTTTCCATATCTTTTGCAATATTCTTTTGTGATGTTCCCATTTTCTCAAATGTGTTTTTAAATTGTGTTAAACTTTGTGCTAATTGTTGGTCTTCTCTTGCAAATGAATTTATATCTTTTCCATTTAAAACATCTCTTGCAACCCTATTGAATTCTAATCTTGCAGCTGTTGGATCATTTCCTAATCCTTGGGCTTGTACATAATTATTATAAGCTTGTCCAAGTTGAGCTCTTTCAGCTACCCTAGCATCTTGTTTTTGTTGAACTCTTTGCCTCATACCTCTAGCTCCTGTATAAGTAGCACTTCCGATTTGATATCCAATAATAGCTCCTTGTGTTCCTGCTCCTCCTGCACCCATTGCAGTAAATGCAATTTGTGGTGCAAATTTAGCCATACCTTTTGCAACTGCCCAACCACCTCTTGGAAGTGCAGTAAGTACTTTTCCGGCTGGTGTATTTGCAAGTTTTGCTGCTCCTTCTTTTGCTTTTGTTAACTTAGATGTAGGCTTACTTCCTTGTCTAAATCCTTTTGAAATTTGTTGATTAGATTGTGCAAGATTTCTAGCTTGATTATTTTGTCTTGGTCCTTGTGTTCCGCCTGTTGCTGGTGCTGCCCCTGCTGCTCTTCCTGATGATCCTCCACCACCAGCTATAGCTCCACCTAATTTTTGTGCTCCTTTTCCTAGTTCTCTCATAAGTGTTAATGTCATGAATGTATCACCTAAATTATGAGCATGTTCGAAACTGAATATTCCTCTTACAATATGTTCTGCTTGATGTATAAATAACAACATTATACATCCTAGTATTGCTGCTCCTAAAGTTTTATCTTGCATTAAATTTAGTGCTGTTGTTGCAAATACTATATATATTAAACACTGAAACGGTTGTATTAAAACAGTATATACAAATTCTTTCACCCATTTATTTAATGCTTGTGATTGATTATCTCCCATTTTATCTATTGAATATGTAATTGTTACTATTGGAGAAATTATAATTAAAAAGGCTAATGTAAGCATACGTTTTATATAAAATACTAGGAAAGATAATGTAATACCAACTAATATACAAAAGGCTATTGCAGAACCAAATCCCATAGTAAATGATAACGGGTTTGCTCCTTGTAATGCAAATGTATCCATTACATCTGCAAAAATGGATTTGTCTGTTGAAGTAGTCATAGCATTTTCCATAATGCTAACCAGTGCATTATTCGCATTTAATGTAAAAGCAATTATGTATTGCATTAAGAATACTAATACAAAACTTACTACCCAATCTTTTAGCATTACCTTATATTTTGCTTCTTCAGAAGCAACAGTAGAAATTGCCATTCTTATTCCTACATATATTAATATTGCAAGTAAAATTCCTATTGCTAGGTTTCTTAATGCATAATACCAAATTGCAATATTTTTTCTAATTGTTAAAACTCCATCACTCAAACTATTATCAAAATTAAAAAAGTTTACATCTGTAATTTCCAGTTTATCAAACAGAATATCATATGGACTAATATTAAGATCAAATTTTCCTCCTGCTATTGATGCAATTCCTCCAATTACTAATCTTACAGCATATCCAAATGCTAAAATTAACATTCTTAATGGCCATGTAAGTAAACCTGCAATACCATCCATTACTTGTCCAAAAAGACTTTCATATTTTTCTGTAGCTCTAATTTCTTTTCTTTGAGCCGATGTTGTATTAGTAGTGTTGTCTGCATATACAACATATGTAATACTTGGTAATACGATATTTAACATGGTAACTATACATATTGCAATCGTTAGTATTTTGAATAAACTCCTTTTCATGTTATCTCCTTCCCCCATTTATATCTATATTTCTAAAGGTTAAACTTGATAGTACATTTTTTAAATTTGTTTTACTTTCATTAGCAGGTCTAATGTCTGTTCCAATTTTATATAAATATGTATGTGATTTATTGTCTTTAGAATTTGCATAATTCCTATCTATTCTTTGTAGTCTTTCCATTTCTTCTTTTAATTCGTCCATTCCATCTTCTGCTCTTTTATCTACATCATGTTTTTTCATTATATCTTCTATTGTTGATTTTAGTGTATCTGCATTTATTGTTTCTGAAAAATCAAATCTATCATCTTTAACAACTGTTGGGTCGTTTGCTAATTTTTCATCTTTAACTGTGTTTTTATCTATTTCTTTATCTAAGTCTTGCATAAATTTAGATAATCTTTCCTCTGTTTCTTCTTTTATCTTTCTTTCTGTTGTTTCTTCCATATGGTAATTGTTTTCTTTCTGGTATTTATATCTTAATTTATCTGAAATATTATTTCTAGCTTTGTGTCTTATTGTTTCCTTTACTATTTCTATACTATTTTTACCTATAGTTTTATCATCAATTCCTAAATTATCTTTATATGATTGCCAATGTTTTTCTCTGTCTACTCTTTCATCAACTATGTCGGATACTTCGAATACATTATCTACAGTTCTTCTATATGATTCATCAAATGATGTCTTTGCTATTGCCTTTACAACTTTATCATCTGTACCAGTTCCATTTATTGACCTATATTCTTGTTCTTTATCTCTTCTTCCTTTGGTATATAAATCTATAATTCTAGATTCAGCTTCTTTTGCTTGACCAATTTGAGCCATCCTGCTTTCATATGAATTTTGAATTTTTTCTCCAGTTTTTCCGGCATCTTTTATAGAATCTTTTATATTCTCAGCACCTGCTAGTAGTGGAGCACTTGCAATCTTTCCTACTGTACTCAATGGTCTTGTAAACCTTAATTTCTTAATACTCTTTTTATTCTTTAAATTTCTTTTCTTTATTGAATTAGTAAGGCTACCTGTTGCACCAGATACAAAATTAATTGCTGCTAAATCTGACCATCCAGCACCTGCTAAAGGAAGTGCTGTAGTAAGCTTTAAGGCATTCATAAATTTATTATTATAAGTAGATCTTAATTCTGATGTATATTTCTTTCTTTCTTGTTTCTTTGCATTATTAGATAATTTTGTTTCTCTTTCCAAATCTTCAGAAAGAGTTTGTAATACTTCTCCTTTTTTCTTTGCATTCTTTTTACTTAGTACATATTGACCTGTTGCTGCATCTATATTTTTAAGTTCACCCCAACTACTACCTAACGCTTTTTTACCTAAATTACCTACACCAATTGCTTGTGCTTGTATCTTCTTCTTTCTGTCCATTTTTGTTGTCATGGAAGACTTCAAATCTTTTCCAAAATTCATCGCTACTCCTGCAGTTCCAGCTATCATACTAGTTGCTGCATGTTTTGCAATAAACAATTTTTCATATATTTCAGATTTAGGATCAGAACCTAAGATAGTTCCTAAAGACCTAGATCCTCCATCTTTATCCCCAACCATACTAAATATATTTGTAAAAATATCTGAAGCTTTTAGCATAAAGTTCATAACAATTAGTGCCAATACAATTCCAGCTATAGATTCATTTGTAAGCTGTAAAACAACAGTTACAAAACATGTATAAATCAGAGCATGAACACTTTGGATTAATACCAATAATGTATAATCTTTCATCCAACGAGTAAATGCTTTTGCTTTTCCTGTTCTAACCTTTGATATTGCATAACTTGCTCCCATCATTGGTGCCATAACTATAAGTATACAAACTGCTAAAAATCTCTTTAAATATATGTATAAAAATTTTAACATTAAGATAATTAAAATGATGTATAAAATAGTTCCAACCATACCAGATGAGAATTTTATCTCATATGCTTTTGTCCTTACAGTTTCATAAATACTATCTTCATAGCCTAGGTTATCTTGTGCTCCTGTTATCCAACCTAATATTGTAGAATTTATATTTAATACAAATAACAAGAAATAATGTATTACAAAGATTATTAAAAATCCTACTAGCCAGCTTACTAGCATTCTTTGATATTCAGCTTTTTCTGAAGCTATTGAAGAAATAGCCATTCTTATGCCTACATATATTAATATTACTAACATTACTGCAATTGTAACATTACGTATTACATAGTACCAAGTTGCTACACTTTCTCTTATAATTTGTAAAGATGAATCCTCTTTTAGGGTGTATCCTGCAGCTGTATCTGTAAACACATTTACGTCTAATAAAGGTACTTGGTTAAATATAATTTTATCAACTGTTAATTTATCTTCACCTTCTGGCTGTAATTCTGTTGATGATGGTGTATATAAATTATCATTATCTAATATAGATTGCGCTTCGTATGTATCTGTTGTATCAGATGTTGTGTTTGTATTATTTCCATTCGTACCACCTGAATTATCTACTGGGGCTTCTACTGTTTCACCGGTAATAGCATCTAATGCTTCTGTAACAATATTAACAAAAATATTTGCCCAACCTATAATAACCATTTTTATTATCATTGTTAAGAATCCAACTATATAATCTACCAACTGAGATATTAAGTTAAATAACCATGCAAACAAATTTCCTATACTACTTGTACCAGAAAATGAACCTTGTGCTAAACCTTGATAGTAAAATTCATCTGCTGGGTCTTCTGTGGCATTGTCTTCTTCCAATTCATTAGATGTAGCTGGTAGAGTTCCAGTAGGTGTAACTTGAACATCTTCATTTAAACTAAATATTACATCAAAAGAATCACTGTTTGGGTGATTGTCATGAATTCTCATTGTTGGGTTTCTACTACCAAAAGTAAAATGTTTTAACTCTGTAGTTGATCTAGCACTTGGGTTGCTTGCTGCTACCATCTCGACGTGACCAGTTTTTACTAAAATATCTCCAGGTTTTGCCTCTGATGGCGAAACTTGATGCCAATGTTCGTTTTGCAAAGAACTTTTATTTACTGTTGAGTTTGCATTAAAACCGCAATGAATATATATCTAATCCAAGAAATATGTTATACATATATGCTAAACCTGTAGTACAACAAGTATAGAATACAGATCTATCACTATTAAAACGTGCAGGTACATTTTCAGGTGCTGTACTATATGATGAAATTGGTGAATATTGCTTTATAAATTGTTCTGTTTGTTCAACTAAAAAAGCTCTGGCAGCATCATCAAAATTCCTTGCATAAGAAGATGATGTGTTTGCAATTATGATATAAAATATAAAAAATGATATTAATATATTTTTAAAAAATTTCTTTATATGTTTCATCATCTTCTCCTTTCTTTACAATTCTATTTTTACATCTTTTTCATCATATGTTAGTATTTTATTTGTATAATCAAAATTTGTTATGTCAAATTCATCTGTTCCACTTACAATTGTTTTTGTTTCCCTTGTTGTTGCATTATATATATATATTCCTTGATGATCTATGCTATATATAAAATTATCATCATCATACCAATACGTTGTACTTGCATATATATTTTTGCTTAATTCACTATCTGGATTACTCTCATCTATAGAAAAAAATGCAATATTATATTTTTTTCCATCTTCATTTACATCTGATATTTCTACATATTTATTACTTAAATATGTTTCTTCATCATTTGGTATTTCTGCCTTGGTCATTTGTCTACTTAATTCTTGTTCTATTATTAAACTTTCATTAGTTTTATAATACACCTGGTAATAATTTTTATGTTCTTTTGCAAAATCACCAGTATATTCCTGATATAGTTGTATTCCATTTAATGCATTAGTACTATTATCAATTAATACTCCTTTTAAAGGATATGAAATCTTACAATAATCTGTATCATAAGTATAATATGCATAATCTGGCCACAAACTTGTTAAGCTATTCATGAACGAATTAAAATCTTTATCTTCATTATATTTTTCTACTAATTTTTCAAACTGGGTATAATTATATGTAATTCGTGGATATATTGAAATTTCATTTGAAGAAAAACATACATATAAATCTTTACCCATATATTCTAATATTCCATTTTTTTCTATATAGTTATCCCCTAATTTCTTTTTTATTTCATCAAAACTAGTTCCAACTTTAATATCTGCTATAACTTCCTTTTGAAATTTATTTGTAAATACTATATTAAATACTTTTCCACTAATATTTCTTATTCTATATCCATTATCAAAGTAGATATCATAATTTCTAAATGTACTAGTTCTTTGTCCAAAATTTATATTTTCAGTTTTCCATTCATTATTTATAAGCGTTTGTAATTCTCCTGTTACATCAAAATCTGTTTCTTCTAATGTACTTCTATTATCTAAAGTAATTTGTGATAATAATTTGTTAAAATATTCAGACTCTTCTACATCGTTAAAGTATTTTTTAGTAATTGAAGTAGAATTTGTATCTACTCTTATAATAAGATCTCTAGATTCATCTATTAATCTGATACTATTATATTTTAAAAAGTTGCAAATCCCTTCAATTGTAACATCATAATAAGGTTGCTTAGACTCTCCATCTTGATATGTATCATATTTAAATTCCAAATATATATCTAACGAATATCCCTTTTCCTCTGATTCTCTGCTAGATATAAACTTACATTCACAAAATTCTACAATGCTTCTTAATGAATTAGCTTCTTCAACAGAGTTAATTGGTTTATTCTGATTAACTTTTAGTAAAATTATTAATATTACAAAGAATGCTATAATTACAGTAGTTATAATTATTATTTTCTTTTTCTTTTTATTCATTTTTTTCTTAACATTTTTCTTCATATTAACACCTTCTATGCTCTATGCATTAAATGTATACCACCTAATGAACTAATTGATTGTGCACCTCTAATTCCGAAAATATTCTTTACAATCTTTTCTCCTCTAGATAGTCCGAAAAGGAATATTGCTGCAAATAGTGGTGCTACTGTTGCAATAGCTCCTGCGGATGTTATAAATACACTATAAATTACTAAGTGCAATGGCTGAATAAATATATTTATAAGTATTTCTTTAAGCCATCTTTGGTAGCCTTGTGCTTTTTCATCACCAATACTATCTATAGGATATGTTATAGAAATTAGTGGTGATATAATTATTAGAAAACCAACCGATAAAACCCTTTTAAAATACAATATAAAGAATTTTAGTTGGTAATATATTATTATCCAATATAGTATACAAATAGCTACATAATTCCAGCCTTTTAAAGTTGCCATCTTTTCTGCTATTGAGTCCTTCTGAGGATTATTTATTGTACCATTACCATACATTAATATTTTTTCCAAGTTGTCACTACTTTTGGGTATTAATTCTACAATTGCATTAGATAAATTAATTGCAATTGCAATAATGTATATAAGTACAAATATCATGCAAAATCCCTTTATCCATGCTATTAACATTTTTTGATATCTTGCTTTTTCATCTGCAACTGTAGAGATTGCCATTCTTATTCCAACATACACTAGAACTAAAAGTGTTATACCAATTGCTAGATTTCTTACTGCACTGTACCAAACTACAATAGTTTGTGATAACATTCCTTTTACTTTTCTTGTTTCGTTAACATTAGAAAAAAAATCTATGCTAAACATGTCATATTTTCCCTCTAACAAATCTTGTATTGTAAATTCTAGCGTTCCTGTTCCTTCAATTTGTTGAGAATTAACAACTGAGTTTAACAAACTGCTAATTAAAGTAGGTATAATATTAATTAACTTTGCAACTGCACTCGCTGTAGCACCACCCATACTAGGCTCTGGTGATACTTTATGTTTTGACGAACCACCTTCTGGGTTAGCTGTTGTTTTACCATCATTCATAAGACTATCAGCAGATTCATTAGAGATTCCACTCATAACTTCATTAACATTTTCTTTTTTCGTTTCTGCTGCATTAGATGTCTGTATAGGTAATATTAAATTAAATATTGTTACAATAGCTATAATTATTAAACCTACTTTTTTAACCATTTATTCTCCCTCTTGTTTATGATTGTGACTTTTTTCTTTGTTCTTCCTTTTGCTTTTGTTCTTGTATTAATTTAATTTTGTTAACATTTGTTTCTACAAATTCAAATTCTTTCTTAGTTGGTCTTATAGAAATTATTGCTGTATCTGAACCAACTTTTAACAATCCTTCACCTCTGTTACAAGTTGTTAAAAATGCTGCCTCACCTTCGCTTAGCTTAAATACTTCTTTTATATATGGAATTTCTGATTTATCTTGTGCTAAGAATAATTTTGTATCTGATGATGTTAAAACTGCCTGTGCTTCAGGCTTCTCATAAAAATCTTGGAATTTTTGTGACATAACAGCTAGTGAAACATTTCTTTTTCTAGCACGTCTTGCCATTGTGTTTAAGAAATCAACTGCTTCTGGATATGGAAGTAACATCCAAGCCTCATCAATAAGAACTCTTTTTTTAACTGCTTTTTCTTTATCCTCACTATTTTTCTTAACATATTTTTCCCAAATCCAAGAAAGTAAAATTTGTTGTGCAAGTGGTCTTGCAAATCTTTCTTCTAGTTGTGATATATCAAGATTTATGAATGGTGTTCCATCTAGTAATTCAAACGTTGATTGTCCATCAAAATATGCCATCTGACCATTGTACTCTCTTACATATTGTCTCATAACTTTAGACAAATAACTGTAGTGGAATCTATAGTCTGGGTTTTCATTTTCTTGTCCCTTTCTTAGAATTCTCTTAAACCAAGAACCTATTGTTGGCATTTCTTTCTTTATTCTTCCTATGTAGTTTTTAGAAAATCTTTTTGTTTGATCATTTTCTTCATACAAACTATTAATATCATCTGTAATTCCTCTAGCCTCATACTCTTCGGCTACAGATTCTGCAATAATTTGTTTTGTAAGTTCGTTTACTTCTTCACTTCTTGTACTACCTCTTGCCATTGTAAGTAAAGCTTGTGTAACATCTTCTACTTTGTTTTCTATATTTAAGACTACTCTTTCTCTTCCTGTTATTTCATCTTTTACTGTTTCTGGTTCTATATCAAATAAATTTATAATTGTATTAGAGTTTGGACTTATTGTTACATTAACTCCTCCTAATGCATCAGCAACAACTCCATACTCACCTTCAGCATCTAGTGCTAAACTTTCTATTCCCATTAACACTGATGATCTAGCTGTAATAGTTTTTATAGTAACACCTTTACCAGCACCAGACTTACCAAATATAACCATATTATAATTAGAAAGTGTAGAACTAAAGTTATCAAACAATATTGGCAATCCTGTTTGTTTGTCAAATCCAATTGGAATTCCGTTTTCATGTCCTACTTCTGATGAGAAAAATGGGAAAACAGTTGCCATTGAATTTCTATCAAAGTTATGTGCTTTTTTAATAGTATTTTCGTTAAATGGTAAATTTGTTCTAAAAGCATCTTCTTGTATTGCCCATGCTGGTTTTACATCTATTAATGTTTTTGACATTTCAGAAGCTAATAATTCTGTTTCTTTATCTAAATCTTCTAAGCTATAAGCAAATAATGTACATACGATTGTAGATTCATATAATTTATTAAATCCACTTGCTATCTGATCTCTTAGGTCTTCAGCTTCTATTCTTTTTTGTGCCAAGATTCTTTCACGGTTAATGTCTCCTCTATCTATAGCAACAAGTCTTTCTGCTTCTAGTTCATTAATTGTTCTGTTCAAATCTGTTTGTGATGAACTCTCGCTAACTGGTGAAATAAATACAGATGTATTAATATCACCAAATGTATACATGCTTCTTAGGAATTCTGGGAATGTACACATTCTAGGAATATTAGCAACTATCATGCTTCTTGCATATCTTGTTTTTGTAGATACTATTTCTACATGATTTATATTTGAAAAGTCTATACCAGCAGGAGCAATTAAATCTTTTATGCTTTTAGCATTTTTTTCAAGTACTCCCTTAGGTACTTCTACAACTTTCTCTTTTTCTTCTACCTTTTTATTTTTCATTTAAAACTTTCCTCCAATCCTTTTTATTTATCTGCTTTTTTAGGTCTGCCTCTTGTTGATTTTTTCTTTGCTTCTGTTGGATTTGTTTTATCTTCAGTTTTTACTGTCTCTTTATCATTTTGTTCTTTTTCTTTATTCTCTTGTGCTGTTTTTTCTTCTATTATTTTCTTTGTTTCGTTATATAAATCTGGACTTAATTGATTTTTATATTCTTCTATTATTTCTATAGTCCTTTCTCTTAATTCATTATTTAATTTTTCTCTGTCTTTTAATATGTTATCTGCCTTTAATAAACTGTCAGAAGCTAGGTCAACAGCCATATCGTCTATCTTTTTATCTATTCTATCTCTTTGTTTTTGTAATACATCTTTTGATGTAGAATATAATGCATCATATTGTGCATCTAAAGCTCTATCTAATTGATATATTTGCTCTTCATCTCTGTTGTATGCTATATATAATAATTCTGTTAATTCTTCTGAATCTAATATTCTACCAGAAACTTGGGCACTTCCTAAACTTCTTATTAATGTTTCTGCTCTTGTGTATAGTTCTGTAAATACCATATTTATTATTTCATCTTTTGAGTAATTTGAAATATTTCCTAATTCGTTTTTAAAATAAGAAACTACAACATATGTTTTTTGTTGTAATACGTTTTGATTAAAACTCATTCTTCCAATATAATTCGAAATATCTTGACCATATTCTAGAACATTTTGTTTTCTTCTTATTTCGAAATCTGTTCTTTCAACTTGTTTTTGATTTCCTGTTCTTACATATTCTGCTCTTTGTCTTTGTAAATTCTTTATTTCATCAGCAATTACATTAACTTTTTCTTGATATGATTCTATAGTCTTTCTTAAATTCAAACTTCTTGTTTGCACATATAATTGAATTGGAAATCTAATTGTATTTAAGAACTCTACAAATCCTCTTTCGACAGATTCTTTTTCCTCTTCTGATAATAAGTCATAATTTATTCCTTTACATTGAATTACCATTATATATTGCTGACCATTTTTTCTTATAATCATGTCATCTCTAATTTCATCAAAGTCTAATAGCTTGTCTGTTGTTTCTCTAGGTATTCCATTAAATTCTTTATTTGCTGTTTTTATTTCTTTTGCTTTATCTCTTTCTTCTTTATTAACTTTACTTTTGTATACCAAAAAATAATATGCTAATATTAGTCCAATTATTATTACAACTAATACTATAAGCATTATGTTTAACCCCATTATAATATTATCCATATTATTGTTCCTCCTTTGTATCTTCTTCGTCAGCAACTTTTGTATCTGTATATGAATAAATATGTCTCTTTGCTTTAAATTTTATATATCTATTTATTATTTCATCTAGTGATTCTCCACCAACTTTTTTTGTTACTGCAA
The DNA here is from genome assembly GCA_930990555.1 of uncultured Clostridium sp. Lineage (GTDB taxonomy): Bacteria > Bacillota > Clostridia > TANB77 > CAG-508 > Merdicola. Next base: position 19,731 of record CAKNPW010000023.1, read on the forward strand.
TTCCTGCTATTGTAGGAATCTTTACAGCTCCATATACCCATCCTAGAAGGCCAAAGATTCCCATTATTATAAATCCTACCATTTTGTAATTTAGTATCATTCCAAATATAACAAAAAATACTGAACCTATAAGAGCTCCTACTCCAGTCGTAATTAATGATTTGGCAGTAAAAATATATAATATTCTTGACTCACCCTTATAATTTCTTGGAACATAATAAGTACCCATTCTTTTAATTCCTCCTTCGTTTTATATAATCTATTTTTATTTCCTAAAAATCTTTCATAAAATTGTATACGATTGTCCAAATAGAATATGCGCCAAAAACTACTATTATTGATACTACTAAACCAATCAGTTGTTTTTTTAATTTTGCCTGTGCCTCTGGACTAGTTGTAGTTGCATATTTTACACCCATAATACATGTTACAACTACTAAAACTCCTGCTGCTATAGCAACTAACGCTTGTGCTATTGGCAATACCGCAGTTGCAACATCTGAACTATTGATAACTTCATTGGCTGCACCCTTATTGATAAAAGTTTTTGCATCGCTCATTAATTCATCCCAAGTTTTTACTTTATCTGCTGCAAATGTTGTAGCTGGAATAAATATTATTGCTAATATAATTAATGCATTGATAACAAAAATTGTTGATTTCTTCACTATTTAACACTCCTTTTCCCCCAACTTATACTTATAATTAATTATACTTTATCTAGTAATTTTTTGCAATAAAATATGCCTAAATGTCTTAATTTTGTAAAATTTTCTACGTTTTTTTACAATTGTTTTTATGCATTTTTTTACAAATTTCGAAAATTTTTGAAAGCAAAAGACCTAAATGTAAAGCAAGAATATCTTGCCTAACATTTAGGTCTTTTAATAATATTAAATTTTCTTATTATATTCCTTGAGCAAATCTAATAACAATTGCTACAAGATTTGATGCCGCAAAGAAAATTATTGTTCCTATTAAGTAGGGTATTAATTTTTCTTTTATTGTTGCTTTTTCATTAGGGCTAGAAAGCATATATCTCATTCCTAATACAAGTAATGCAATTAATGATACAGCTGTTCCTCCTATTTGCACAATTCTTAAAACCATTCCTGATTTATGGTTTATATCAGTTACTCCTGATGTATTATAAATATCAGAAAAAGCAGATGTATCAAACGCCGCATAAACATTGCTTGTAATGTTAGCAACGATAAAAGCTATAAATATAATAGTTAAGACTTTCAATATTTTTATTTTCATTTTTATCACCAAATATTATGATATACCACTAGCAAAGTTCTTAATAATTCCTAGTAGTCCAGAAGCTGCGAATAATACGATAGCTCCTACAATATATACAACAGCATGTTTTTTTATTTCTGCTTTATCATTTGGTGCAGCTGAAATATATTTTATAGCTAATACTATAAGCATAACAATAGCAACTGCTACACCAACTATTTGAGCTACTGAAAGTAACATACCCCCAATTCTATTTACAGAACTATCTGCTCCAGTAGATACTGCTGAAATTGTTGGATAACTTGCAAATACCATTGATGATGCAAGTAAAATTCCTAATACTACAATTATTGCTGTTATTATTTGTGCCATTCTTTTTGAAATCTTCATTGCACTTTTCCTCCTCTTATTTATATAATTTATATACTAATACATGAATTTATTATACAACATTTACTTTTTCTTTGCAATATGTTTTGTTTTTTTAAAGGAAATGTAAATTTTTTGTAACATTTTAAACTTTCTCTACATTTAAAATTTCTTCATTATAGTATTTAGCAATTAATACATCTAATTCTACACTTATTTTATAAATTATATCATAATCTACGTTTTTTTCTATACTTTTGTTTAATTTATCCCTCACTTTGCAAATTTCTTCATTTAACATCTAAACCACTCCTTTTTTTATTTTTTTCTTTTGTATGTTTTTATGCTACCATATTTTTACAACACTTTCAACCAAATATTCCTATTTTTCAATAGATTCAAGGAATTTCGTATGACTATTTTTTAATTTTTTTTGCAAAATAAAAAAAGAAGATACAAATTTCTTCTTTTTTTATTATTATCTACTATTTTATTTTTTTGGTTTTATAACAGATAAAACCATTTTTTCTTCTTTAAATTTATTTTTTAACATCTTATTTACTTCGTCAAGACTAATTTCTTTCCATTTTTCTATATAATCAAAAGTTATAATATTATTTAAATAATCTCGCATAAATATTCTAGCTATTTGTGCAGAACTATTATACGAAGTAACTAATCTACCATATATTTTATTCTTTGTTCTGGTAAATGTATTTTCTGAAATTCCTTCTCTTATCAGCTTTTTGACCTCTTCTTTAAACTTTGCATAAACTTTCTCTGGATCTTTTGATGAAGAAAATATCATCATATGTGAATATATATCGGAATATTCATATTCCAGGTCAGGTTCTGATATTATTAAACCTTTTTCATATAAATCTTTAAATAATCTAGAATTTTCATCAAAAATGCAATTTAAAATTATATTTAAAATTAATTCTTTCTTTACAATATCTGTTTCTTCTACTTTATCTTTAATTCCAATTACAAAAGCAGGTATACTAACTTCCATTTCTTCTTCTTTTTCTTTTTGTAAAATTTCTTCTTTTTCTACGGGATAAATTCTTTCTATCTTTTCTTGTTTGTCATAGTATTTCATATTGTCTTTTATTAAATTTAAAATATATTCTGGTTCTAAATTACCACATACAGCTAAAATCATGTTAGATGGATGGTAAAAAGTATTATAACAATCATATAAAGTATCTTTAGTAATTTTGTTAATAGAATCTACTGTACCCGCAACATCTATTCTTACTGGACAAATATTATACATACATTGTAATGCATTTAAGAACACCTTAGAAATCGGATCATCAGCATACATTTTAATCTCTTGCGCAATTATCCCTTTTTCTTTTTCTACATTTTCATCTGTATAATATGGATGAAATACGTAATTTAACAATTCTTTAAATGCTGGTTCAAAATTATCTATCGTCTCGAAATAATATGCTGTATGGTCATTTGTAGTATATGCATTTGCCTCTACCCCAAGAGCTGTTAATGTATCCAAACTATTTGTTCCATCTGCTTGTTCAAACATTTTGTGCTCTAAAAAATGTGCAACACCATCGGGTATAGTTTCTTCTTCTTTTGTTTTAGGATTTATAAAATGGTTATCTATTGAACCAAACTTTGTACCTATAATTGCCATTTTTTTATTTGTATTTTCCTTAGGGATAATAATAATTTTTAAGCCATTGTCTAATTCTTCAAAGTATGCTTTTTCTTTTACTGTTTTATTTTCTATAATTTTCATTATATCCTCCTAATTTCTTAAAAAATAAATTGTATTTATCTTAAGATTATTTGCTATGTTAATAACACTTTCTTTAGAAACTTGTTCTATATTGTTTTTATACTCGTCTATTAACATTGCTTTGTCAGCTAGCTCTTGTCCATAATAATATGAAATCTCTATATCTTGCTCTTCTTGTATATTATTTATTGTAGCTATTAATGTTGTTTTAGCCTGTTTTATATCATCATCAGAAAAATTACCATTTTGCATATCTTGTAATTGTTTCTTTATTATTTCTAATGCTTTTTGATAATTTTCTATTTCTATTCCTGCTCTTATAAATATATTTGATTTTAATTTCATATAATTTGAAGATACCGTATATGCTAAACTTGCTTTTTCCCTTACATTTTGGAATAATTTTGAACTAGCACTACCTCCTAATATTGTATTATAAATTTGAGCTGAATATTTTTCATTATCATTTTGTAATTTTAAATCCATTCCAATTACTATTTTCCCTTGGGATACATCCATTTTTTCTTCAACTAATTTTTCATCATTACTATTACTACTAGAACCATGTTTTACATAAGTAGGCATTCTTTCATTTAAGGATTTTAATATTTCATTACCTTGTAAAATTGATTCTATGTTACTATTCATGCCTGACACAAATATATCTATTTTACATGTACTTACTAGTTCTTTATAATATTCATATAAATTTTGTGCTGTTATTTCTTCTAGTTTCTCTACATATCCATATTTATAAATGCCATATGGCTTTCCCTCATACATTTCTTCTATACATCTATTTAATGCATACATTGTTTTATTGTCTATTTTTGAATTTATTATTTGTTTTAAATTATTTTTTTCTTGTTCTAAATATTCTTCGTTGAATTTGTTATCTTCAATATTTGGATTAAATACTATATCTAACAATACTTCTATGCTTTTTTTTAACAAATCTTCTTTTTTAGGTAAATATTCTTCATTTATACTTTCTAAATAAAATTTTAAAACATGATTATCACCAGATTTATCTATACCAGAATCAAACTCTGCTCCATATAATTCCGCAAGTTTACAAGTAATTTCTTCCCTTGTCTTTAAATTTTTACTCCCTCTTTTTAGCATTAATGCAATTAAAGTATCTTTTGTTGCATTTTCGTATGTTATAGGGAATGTTAAAAACACCGCACATAGATTTGTTTTAAATTTGTTTGTATTAATATTATGAATAGTAATTCCTTTTTTTAAATTAATCTTTTTATATGACATTACATTTCTCCTTTTTTTATTCTATTCTTTACTATTTTTGGCTTTTTTATTCTATATAATAAATTTCTAAATCCTCAATTTCTCCAGTCTTGTTATAATTATTTTTTATATATTCTTTTATTTTAGTTGATTCTTGGCCAATAACATCTTCGTTATTTATTAATATAAAAGTATCTTTTAAATTCTTTATTTTATTTAAAACTCTTTCTTCTCCATTGTATCCCCAATTTCCTAAAAATGGCAAATCGAAATCCTGATAATTTTGTTTTAACATAATTCGATATATGTTTGCCTCTGTAGCAAATATAATAACATCTTGATTGTTAGCTTGTTTTGCTTGTATAAAACTAACTACTTTATTTATCTTGTTACTTGCTTCTTCTGTAGCAATCATTCCAAAATAAGGATTATCAAATGTTGTTTGATATTCATCATTTGTTATAGGTAAGATAAACTTAAAAATATAATAAAAGTTTAACATTAAGACTAAAATAAAATATGCTATTAAAATTGCTTTTACAATCTTTCTGTTAAACAATTCTTCCATTTTACTAATTATTAATCTATCCAAAGCATATACTGCATATATCATAGAAACAAGCGTTGCAAGTTGCACATGATATGGGTTAAATATTGGATATCCTATTAGTAAACTTGTTATCATAAAGCATAGAAAGAACATTGTTGTTTTTACAAATTTATTCTCCATTGAGATTTTATACTTTTTATGGGCCACAACTAAAACTATTATAGTAATTACCGGAATAAGATAAAACACCATATATTCCCATATTGCAGAAATGTTGTTAGTTGCGAATTCGCCTATTCCTAAGAAGCAATAATTTATAAAATCGTAAAATTGTCCCTGCATAGCAAGTACGACTACCCATATTGCAGCAATACTAGCAAAAATTAAATATATAGTAATTAATTTTTTTATTATTTTTCTTAAGTCTTTTTTATATTTATAAATTATAAACAAACTTAAGCCCATTAAATAATATATTCCTATATTTTGTTTTGTAGCAAATATTAGCGCGGAAATAACTCCTTGTTGTACAACATTTATTTTTAGTCCATCTTTTTTTATAATTAGGTTCATTCCCAATAACCAAAAAAGTATTGATAATGTATTATAATTAGCTCCTTCTCCATATAAATGTTTAATAAATGGCAATATAATTAATAATATGTATATAAGAGCTCTTACGGTGGACACTTTTAATTTTCTTAATATATTTAAAATTATCAAAAAAATTATTTCAAAAATAATTACTGCAAATATTTTATATACCAAAAAATTTGCTCCAAAAATATTTAAAAATATTTTTGCTAAATAAAAGAATAAAGGTGTATCTATTACATTATTTTGTGAATATAATTGTACTCCATTTAACAGTTTATATACATTTGCAAATGTAAACATCTCATCCGATATTCCTATCTGGTTATTATAAAAAACTAAACCAGAAAAGCAAAAAAGTATTAATAATGCACTATATAAAATTTTATGTTTTTTTATGTGGTTCTTTATTTTCTCTTTCATTAATTCTCCTCTAGTGATTTTGGTAGGGATTTAGGACCGTTCCTAGGGATTTTGGTAGGGATTTGGGGACGTTCCTTAAAATCCCTATTCGGGATTTTAAACACCGTCCCTAAATCCCGATTTAATCCGTATTTTATTTATTTAATAATTCTTTTACACATTCACTTATAGTCTTACCATCTGCACTTACACCTAGCTTTGCTTTTGCTTGTCCCATAACTTTACCCATATCTTTTATAGATGTAGCACCAGTTTGATCTATTATTTCTTGCACTATTGGTATTATTTCTTCTTTAGTTAGTTGTTTTGGCAAATACTCTTCTATTATAGCAATTTCTTCTTTCACTTCATTTATTAGGTCTTCTCTACCACTTTTTTCATAATCTGGCAAAGAATCTTTTCGTGTTTTAGCTTCCTTTGCAATTATTTGCATAATTTCTTCATCTTTTAGTTCTGCTCCACCATCTTTTTCTTTTTGCAAAATTGCTGCTCTAATCATTTGAATTACATTTTTTCTTACTACATTTTTATCCTTCATACTATTTTTTAAATCTTCTAATAACTTTTCTTTTAACATAACTATTCCTCCTAACAAATTTAATTTTTATTATATTATTTTTGTTTTTCATAGAATTTACATGTTTTTGGTGATATTTATATTATCATTTTTACAATATAGGGATTCTAAGGAACGTCCCCAAAATCCCTATTCAAAAAGGTTGGAATCAGATTTGTTCTAATTTCCAACCTTATTAACTAATTTTATATTAATATTTTCTTTTTCTAGCTGCCTCTGATTTTTTCTTTCTTCTAACACTAGGTTTTTCATAATGCTCTCTTTTACGAACTTCTTGAATTACACCATTTCTGGCACATTGTCTTTTAAATCTTCTTAAAGCATCTTCTATATTTCCATCTTTTACCTTAACTTCTGATGACATTATATTCCCCTCCTTCCGGCTTATTACAACTGTGGGATAAATTTAACTTTTGTATAAAATTGCTGTTTTAAAACAAAAGTTATAATTATTGCCAATAAGTTTAGGGTAATATTAGTGTATAATATCACCACAACTTTTATAGCTACTCTATTATATATAATTAATATTAGCTTGTCAATACGCTAATCGGTAAATTTTACCATTTTTATTGCATTATCGTGTAATGTTTCTTTTACATCTATTATTCGTTGATTTGATGAGCCTCTAAATTTTAACTTTCTGTCCATTTTGCTTTCATCAAATTTTCCATCTACTATAACATCTATATTTGATATAAGCTGTTGTGTTACATTTGAAGTTTTATATTCTGGCATAATATCTTTTTCAAAATCAAATCCTGTGTAACACCAAATATTTTTGTCTGGATATTTTTCTTTTACCTTTGCAACTAACTTTGCTAAAACTTCTTGATTTTCTGGTTCTAGTGGCTCACCACCTAACAAGCTTAATCCTTCTACATAATCATGGTCTAAGTATTGTATTATTTCATTTACTGTATCTTCTGTAAATTCTTTTCCATATTTAAAATTCCATGCTATTTCATTAAAGCATCCTTTACAATGGTGTCTACATCCACTTACAAATAAAGAAACTCTTACTCCTTCGCCATTCGCTATATCAATTTTTTTAATATCTGCATAATGCATAATCCCACGTCCTTCTTTTGTTTTATGTTTTATTATTTTGTTTAAAATATCTTATATTTGAAAAATCGTAATGTCAAACTTATACTTCTTATGTTACTATAAATTTTCGTTGTTTATTTTTATAGTGTTTGCTAATTTTTTTACATATTTTAGAAGTGGATTAATTTTTAGTTTTTGTTGATTTTTGGGAATTTTTTATTTTTTTCTTTTTTATACTATCTAATAATATACCTGAATATTTACTCAGAACAAATGAACCCTCCTTGTTAAAGTTTTTTGTCTAACATTTTGGGTTCATTTCATTCTTCATACCTGTTTTTATTCTTATTTCAATCGAAAATAACCAAGTGGAAAACTATTTTTATATTTTATAGCTTTCCACCTGGTTTAGTTATCATTGTGTATATTATTTCTTATTTACTTTTTTCTTTTGTCTTTTAGTTAATACCACAGCATATCTTAATGTTACTGTTTCTAATCCTACCAATGCTACTAGGGCTATTAGTAATCCTATTGGTAATTCTCCTGTTTCTACACTTATAATTACGTTAGCATTTGATGTATTATCTTTATCATTGTTATCTTTAAATCCTGGTACATTTCCTGTTTCTACTAATTTTACTTCATTAGCCTTTTCTCCCATATTGTTTCCAGATGTATTCCAGTTTAATAATACTGTATATTCTTTTGTTTCTCCTGCTCCTATCTCTGGTATTACCTTTATTAGTTTTCCTTCTTGTTCTTCCCATGTTCCATCATTATTTGCTAAGCTCATTCCAGCTGGGATGTTTTCTTCTATTGTTGCATTTCCTCTTACTTCTCCTGTGTTACTTACTTTTATCTTGTATTCTACTTGTACACTTGTACTTTCTGTACTCTTTCTGTAGATTTCTACTTTTTCTAGTTTTCCATTTGTTACCGCTCTTCTTTCTCCATTTACTATTATTCCTGTTATTTCTTTCTCTACTCCTATGTTAAATGGTTTTGGCTCATAGTAGTAATATACATCTATTGTATTGTTAACTACATCGTTTCCATTTTCGTCTTTTACGATTTCTACTTTCATAGTTCCGTTTGGCTCTGCTGGACTTTCTATTAATGTATAATACTCGAATTCTTTTGCTGTTGTTTCGTATTCATCTTGGTTAAATCCTTCTATTACTACTTGGCTATTTTGTAGCTCGCCTGTTTCTGGATTTGTTTCTTCTAGTTCTTTTCCTGTTGTTTTATCTACATAGTGTACTATTACTTTTGCTGGTTGATTATAGTAGTAAGTTACTACTATTTTTTCTGCTGTCATTTTTCCTGTGCTGTTTGTTGGTAATACATTGTTTCCATCTTTATCTGTTGTAGCTACTACGTAACTTAAGAAGTCTTTTGATGGTATGTTGTAGTCATCTCCTACATGTCCTTCATGTAAGGTTGGTTCTTCCAATTCTTCTCCTGTTAAGATATCTATATGATGTTCTTCTACTCCAGCTGATCTCTTAGCATAATAGTATGTTACGACTGTTCTGTTATTTGTTATGTTTCCTTCTTCATCTGTTTCTACTATCATTGTTCCGCTTGCATTAGAAGGTACTTCTACTAAGTCATAATTTTCGAATTCTTTTTGTTCTGTTGTATATTGGTCTCCTTCGTGTTTTGTATCATCTATTATTTGTTCTGTTAATGGTTTGCCTGTTTCTCTATCTATGTAGTTTACTTCTAATACTGCTTTCTTTATGTAATAGTAATTTACTGTTACTAGCTCTTCTCCCATTGTTCCTATATTATTTGTTGGAAGTTTGCTTTCTACTAAATCATATCCTGCAAATTCTTTGCTTGGTATGTTGTACTCTGTAC
>CAKNPW010000024.1 GCA_930990555.1 uncultured Clostridium sp.
TCTTTATCTCTTTTCTTGGTGCCTTTTAATTACTAATTCTTTACATATTTCTATGCGCTTTTCTCTCTTGTTACTCGGTCTTTAATTATATTACCATATCACCTTTTTATTGTCAACATATTTTTTCATTTTTTTTAATTTTTTTTAGCATTAATTTATTATATAAAAGGTTATCATTTCTTCTTTGTTGATTTCAAGCATTTTGAACCACAGATATCTCTATAATGTTGTTATATTTCTCGTTTGTAATATGTATATTTCTCCATCCTTTAAACACCATTCTATATCTTGTGGAGCTTTAAAGAATCTTTCTATATCTAATCCAATTCGGCTTAAAGTTTTTATCTCATTATCTGATAAGATTTCTTTTCCAATTTTATCTACTATTATTAATGTATTTTTATTAATTGTGATTTGTGTTGGAGTTACTTCCCCTTGCACTAATTTTTCTCCCAACCCTAATACACTCTCTATTACAATTGTGTCATTACCACTTACTGGGTTCTTAGTAAACATTACTCCAGAAATATCCCCGTCTATCATTTCTTGAACTATAACTGATACCTTTGTATTCTCATCTACTATATTTTTTTCATTTATATAACCTTTTATATTTTCAGATTCATTTGAGTCATAACATTTTTCTATACTTCTAATAATTTCTTCTTTATTTATATTAAGAAATGTTTCAAATTGACCAGCATATGAATTTTGTATTCCATCTTCACATATAGCAGATGATCTAACTGCTACTTTATCTAATTTTAATTTATTATACATATTATATATGTCTTCTCTATTTTCCTTTGATGTACAAACAAATCCTTTAGGCACATTAAATCCTAATTTTATAAGCTCACCTAAATTAGATGCTTTCCCTCCAACTTCTTGTATATCTTTTTTACTTATTTCATCTAATTTATATATCATATTAATCCCTACCTAATATATATCCATCTTTAACTTTTGGCGGAGGTCCAATAAATAGTTCATCTTCTGTCTTTATTATAATTCCATCTTCCTTTACATTAAAAACAATCCCCTCATTATATCCAAACTCAGTTATGTGTGATAATTTTCTATTCTGAATAAAAGGTTCCATTGTTTCTCCATGAGTAATTAAAAATATACATACATTTGTATCTTGACTTTTTGAATAGTCCTTTGACCATTCTACTACATAATTTAATAGTTCTGTTATTTTTCTTCTTAAATCTGTTGGACCTTCTGCATCTTTATTGTATTGTTTTACTTCTTCTGAACTAGCAAGTTCTTTCCAAAATCCTGAATTCATTCCTCCATATCGTACTTTTAATTTCTCTATATAACTTGGTGCCAAATCATATACATTCGGTTCTGCTAATTTGTCCCTTAATTCTTCTATACTAACTCCATTTGTTTTTTGCCTTGTATATATTTCGGGCTTTAAATAAAAATGAGATTTTGCCTCTTCTTCTGATAGACCTTCTTGTTTTAGTTCTTCCATTATTTCTGCTTTGGTCACTTTCTCTGTTTCGATAGCTCTTCTTCCAAATCTTTCGTCACTTAACCAATAGGTGGGTGAGGCAATAATTAAAAATGTAGTATCTTTTAATTTATTGCCTACTATTCTATCTATCCTTTTTTTGGTCTTCTCCGCTATTTCTCTTTTACCTTCTTCAGTAATATGTCCTATACTCAAGTCACTTTTGTCTCTAGAATTATTATATCTTCCGTGCCTGGTTAATATTATATTTATATCCTTCATTTCATCACCTACAAATCATTTAAAGAAAAGTCAGTAAAATCTGGAGTCATAACTATTGCTTTTAAATCTGTTGGTAAATACCATACTAAATAATAGAACATTCCAGCTTGTCCAACTGAACGAATAGGCATGTTTGAATTAGATTTTCTTAGTATTTCTCTTATTTCATCATGAATACCAAACCAAAATGGTAGTAACTTACCATCTACTGCTCCCATTACATCTTTATACATCGCAAAATTTTTAGCTTGTTCATATGACATCTTCAATAAATCATATTCATCAGCAGATAATTCTTTCTTAGCTTGTTCTAAAATATTGTCTATTTTATTATGCATGTTATCGTACTTTTCTTGTAATTGTAAATTTTCTTTTCTAAATTCTATGGTATGTGTCAAAATATTATATAAAGGAAGCATTGAACTTCTAAATTTAACTTGATAAATTGCATGACGTAGTTTTTGTCCTATTATTTCGTTATTTTCTATAACTTTCCAAATATTTTTCCAAATACTATTTATTTGCTCTACATTTTTCATCGGATCTTCATCTATTAATATAGTTACCTTTTCTAACTCTTCTTGTATTTCTTTTATATTTCTTAGTTCTTTTAACGCTGCATTACAATCTAATGCTTGCTCTAAATATTCATCTGCATAATCTGATTGCAATAGAGCTTGACTTATCTCTTCTACTTTTGCTTCATACTTTTCTGTTTCATCAGCTTTTACAGCCTTTCTTATTGATAATCTTAAATTATCAACATAAAAACTATGTATTGGACCATCTGCAAATAAATAATTTACTATCCAAAACCTAAAACAAAATAATTTATTTAATCTCTGGTCCATTTTTACCATATATTCTAAATCTTTATCTTTACGAGAATCATATTCCTTTTTTAGATTATCAAGTCCTACTATTAACTCCGCCTTTTGTGAATCACCATATTGTCTAAAACCAACTGGATCCATTGCATATTTCTGGGCAGCCTCTTCATATTTTTCTTTTATTAATGGAAATTTATTGGGATATGTAAAAATCATTCCCTCTATATCATTTGGTAAATATGTTGGCATTTTTAATAAATATTCTGGTATTTTAATATTCATATACTACACCTTCTCCTCCGTCTATTATTACTTTTTGCCCATCTTGTAAGACACTTGTTGCTATATTGGTTCCAACTACTGCAGGTATTCCAAACTCTCTAGATACTATTGCAGCATGACAAAGAGTTCCTCCCAAATCTGTAATTATTCCGCCAGCTCGTCTTATTGCAATTAAATACTGTGGTCTTGTCATAGCTGTTACTATAATATCTCCTTTATTTACCTTTTTTATTTCTTGTTCCATATTTCCACTATGAAACATATTTACCTGTCTTACTGTTCCTATAACTTTCCCCTTACTTGCTGGATATCCAGTTAATAATCTTTTAGGTTTATATTCATATTCCTTAAAATACTCCATTAATCTTTCTTCTACTTGTTTATATTCACCAGATGTTTTAACCCAGTCTTTTTTATCATGTGTTATATCTACTCCTGATATTTCTAGTTCTCCTATAATTTGTTTTATCTCCTGATTATTTGTAAGACCAATCTTATCAAAAACAGTAACTAATCTTCCTCTTCTAAACGTATTAAAGCCATAATAGCTCTTGTTATATCCTGCTAATTGGTACGCCCACCAACCTTTAATCTCACATTTTCCGACTTTGATATCTATATTCTTTTTAGTACCTTCTATTATATCTGGTTTAGGTACCACACATTTTTCTTCATTAAAATACAAATAAATCTCATCATTTAAAATAAATGGTGCAAATCTTCTTCCTAATTCTTCTTTTATTTTTTGTAACAATTCAGCTGTTAAATCTATCTTTAATTTTTTGACTTCTACTATTGTTCCATGTGATTTATCTTTTTTATCTTCTATTATAAATGGAAATTTAAACCAATCACCTTTTTGCAACCATTCATTTTCATCATATTTAATTATATATTCTTCGTTAGAATCTTCCATTTTGGTCTTTAGAACAAATTCTTCACCTAAAAAAGATGTTGCTGTTTTTAAGCCTAACCCAAATTCTCCAAGCTTTTCTTTTTTGCTTGAGTAGCCCAACCTTATGGAGTCTTTTGCTTGTGATTTATTCATGCCCTTACCAGTATCTTCTATAATAATATGTTCTTTATTAATTGTAACTTTTATTGTTAGTTTTTCATTTTCTAATCTAGCATCTATAGAATTATCTATTAATTCTGATATTGCTTCTTGTACAGAATAGCCAGTTTGACTTATCTTACACATTATGCTTCTATGTGGTGTAATATCTATAAACTCTTTTACCATAATTATCCCTCCTATAATAATTATAGGATTTTTTCTAACCTAATAATTGACATTTTTGATACCAAAAAAGTCTGTTTTATGTTAAAATATTTCTTAATTGGAGGAATTATGGATAATTTTGATAAATTTACTGAATTAATTAATTATATAGAAAATAATTTAGATGCAGATATTGAGCCTAAAAAAATGGCTCAGATTCTATGTGTTAACGAATACACTATGTATCGTATTTTTACATTTTTAACAGGAATGACATTAACAGAATACATTAGGAAAAGACGTTTAAGTATGGCTGCAATTGAGCTTCAAAATTCTGACATAAGAATTATAGATTTAGCAATTAAATATGGGTACGAAAATTCAGAAAGTTTTTCTAGATCTTTTTATAAATTTCACGGAATTAAACCAAGTAAAATAAAAAAAGAAGGGAAGTACATAAAAAACTTTCCTCCATATTCATTTTCAAATATAAGAACTAATAAAGAATTACATTATAGAATAGAAGAACATGATGAAATTGAATTATATGGTATTCCTAGAAAGTGTTATATTCCAAATATCAAAAAAATTGCACCTGCTTTTTGGAAAGAACTTAGCAAAGATAAAATTTACGATAATATTCTAAATGATTATACAGCATATGGAGTTATAGAATACGATGAATTTTTCCCAAACTCTATTAATGCAGATTATTATATTGCAAGTAAAGAACATATGCCACATAGCACAAAAATTACTATTCCAAGCTCTACATGGGCTGTATTTAAAATAGATGAAATATCTGGTGACTTTTTTTATAACTTTTCACATAATGCATATCGTAACTGGGTTCCTTATTCTGGTTATAATATTAGAAATATTCCAGAACTTGAAGTTTATAATGGTCCAGGTCATACAGAATGGTGGCTTCCTATAGAAACAAAATAGCGACATATAGTCGCTTTTTTTAATATTTTATATATATTGTAGGATCAACTTGTACATTATCTTTTAATATTTCGAAGTGTAAATGGCTTTCATCAGCAACTTCAAAAGTAGCTGTATTTCCTACTGTCCCTATTGTTTGTCCGGTAGTTACCTTTTCGCCTTCTACTACAAACTCAGAAGTTAATAAATTAGAATATACTGTTTTATAACCATCATCATGTGCAATAATAACTGTTAATCCATATCTAGGATCATTTTTAATTGATTCTACTGTACCTTCATAAGCTGCTTTAACAACTGTAGTCTTTGCTGCTTTTATATCTATGCCTACATGAGTTGTCCACTCGTTTAGCGTATTAGAAAACACTAAATTATCTTTTGCAAACTCTTTTATAATTTCTCCTTCAACTGGCTTTTCAAATTTTATTTCTTTCTTTTCTTCTTTCTTTGTTGTTTGCTTTGATGAAGATGTAGTTGTTTTTGTCGTTTTTGAAGTTGTATTAGTTTGTTTTGGGCTAGTAGTTGTATTTTGTGAATTTACTAAATTTTCTGTATTTAATGCTATTTTATTTTCTTTTACTTCATTTACTGTCTTATCAGAACTAGTACTGGCCTCTTCTATTGAATTACTTTCTTCTAAATAATTCACACTATCTGCAAGTTGTTTTCCACCACTTTCTGGCTCTTCTTTTCCCAATGAAAATAATGATATTAAGGAAACACCAATTACTATTACTGCAATAACAATTGCAAAAATAACACCTTTGGATACTTTTCTATATTCTCTCATAAAAATTTCCTCCTCGTTTTATTTAATTAAAGTATTTCCTTATTTTATGAATTTATACAATTTTTACATATCTTTTATTTCCACTCCAATATAAAAATGATGGATAATATCTTCATAAGTACTACCACTACTTGCTAAACTATCTGCACCTGTCTGACTCATTCCAATGCCATGACCATATCCTTTTACAGCAAATTTAACATTGTCACCTTCTATTGATACTTCAAAATTAGCAGACTTTAATCCAAAAATAGTTCTTGCTTCAACTCCTGACAAATTTTTATTTCCAATTTTTATAGTTTTTACTCTACCACTTTCTGTATACTCTAGTATTCCTATACAAGCTGAATCGTTAAAGTCTATAGTAAAATCTTGATATTTTTCTAACATCTTATTCTTTAACTCTTCTTTTGAAATAGTTACCTCTGAACTATATTGACTATAATTTTCCTCACCAGATGTTTCTACCACCTGCAAATATGGCATACCACTGCCACCCCAAACATTTATAGGAATTTCGGTTTTTCCTCCACTATTTGAATGAAAGAATGCATTAATAGGTTCATTATTATATGTTATTATTTTTCCCTGTGTAGCATTTACAGCATTAACAATTTTATTCCAATTTGATTCTCGTTCACTTTCTTCCCATTTTGCTAGTCTATCTTCTTTCGAAATCCACGCTTGGCAACAAGCAGAATTATCACATATTTGTGCATCTCCATGTTTTGTACTATTATTTATTATTTTATAAAGCGTATAAGTTCTTGCCACAACAGCTTGAGCTTTTAACGCTTCTTCCTGAAAATTTGCAGGCATTTCTGCAGACACAACACCATATAAATATTCGTCTAATTTTAATTCTTCTATACTATTATCAGCAGTATGTAGAAGTTTTACTGTTTGATATTGCTTATAATCATAATTATTTTCTATAATACTCTGAGTAACTACATTATTCATAACATTACCATCTGCGGAAGTCTCTTTAATTTGTGAAGTACACACTATAGGTATAAGAAAAATAATAATTATTATTCCTACAAAATAAAATATAAACTTTTTCACTCTTCCTCCTATGATATTAACTCTATTTTCATCTTATTTAATATCTTTTTTTCTATTCTAGAAACTTGTACTTGTGAAATATTTAACATTTCTGCAACTTGTGATTGAGTTTTTCCATTAAAATATCTTAGCATAATAATCTGCCTATCTCTGCTATCCATTTTATTTAACAATTCTTTTATGAAAATTCTATTTATCATCGTATCTGTCTCATCTTTTTCTGAGGCTACTTTATCTATTAATGCTAATTTATTATTCTCTGAATCTTCTTCATATATTGAATCTACCTGCTTCATAGAATCAATCGCAAGAACAATATCTTCTTTTTCTACTTTTAATTCTTTTGCAATTTCTTCTACTGTTACATTTTTACCTTCTTTTATTGCTTTATTTTCTATGTCTTTAATTTTTACGCACAATTCTTTAATACTTCTACTAACTTTTATTATTCCATCATCTCTTATAAATTTTTTTATCTCTCCTATAATATAAGTTACAGCATATGTAGATAATTTTACTTCATATTCTGGATTAAAATTTTTTATTGCTTTTATTAAACCTATGTTTCCTATTTGGAATAAATCCTCATTTTCATATCCTCTTCCTTTAAATCTTTTTACAATACTCCATACTAAGCCACTATTATTTTCTACAATTTTACCTAGCTCTTCTTTGTCTGTTTGAGCTTTTAAAATCTCACTAATAGTATTTTCATACATAAAAATTCTCCTCTTGATTTTTCTCTTCATTTGTATTTTTATCAGCTATCTTTTTTTCCATTGTTACTTTTGTTCCCATTCCTACAACCGATTCAACTTTTAGGTTGTCCATAAAATTATCCATTATAGTAAATCCCATTCCAGATCTTTCTAATTCTGGTTTTGTTGTATATAATGGTTGTTTTGCAATTTCTATATCTTCTATTCCTTTACCTTGATCTGCAATTTCTATTCTTAATACATTGTCATAGATATATGCATTTATCCTAATTATTCCTTCTTTGTTTTCATATCCGTGAATAATAGAATTTGTTACTGCTTCTGAAACAGCTGTTTTTATGTCGGATAATTCTTCTATTGTGGGGTCTAATTGTGCTGCAAAAGCTGCTACTGTAATACGTGCAAATGCTTCATTATTTGATTTACTTAATATTTCCAATTGCATTTTATTTTTGTATCTTTTATTCATTTTTTCCTCCTAACATACATTAAATTTCATATCTAAATCATCATATATGTGTATTAATTTTAATATTCCACACATATCTAATACCTTTTTTACACTTTTCTTGACATTAATTAATGCTACTTCTCCACCGTAACATATTTACTATCTTATACCTTCCTAATAGTAAGCCTATTCCTGCACTATCCATGAAGCTAACACTATCAAAATTAAATATAACTTTTTTAGGCATGTGTCTTTCAATTTCATAATCCATTTTCCTCCTTAAATCTTTTGTAGTATGATGGTCTATTTCTTCTTCCAGCGAAAAGAACAACAGCTTGTCTTTCTCTAAATATTTTATCTGCACCACTATCCCTCCTTTCGGATTATTATAATACCATTGGTAATATTTTCCAATAGCGATTCATGGGAAGTTTTGTCGATATGCCAAAAACTCATCGACTTTTTTCTGCATATTTCATAAAATAGATTTTTATGTTATAATTTTATAGATAACTTTTATTTAGAAAGGATTTATATGAAAAGAATTAATAATATTAAAATTTATGAAGATTTAGATAATAACGCTTTGATAAAATATATCTGTAAAAAATATCACATTTTATATGAAGATATTTTAGATTGGCATATTATAAAAAAATCTATTGATGCTCGTAATAAAGCTAATATTCATTATTTATATAATATTGCTCTCTCTTTTAAATCAGAGAAAAAATATTCTAAATTTGATGATTATAAAAAATTTGAATTGCCTGATATCAATATAAAAAATAATAGTTTAGAAAGACCCGTTATTGTTGGTGCAGGACCCGCTGGTCTATTTGCTGCACTAACTTTTATAAAAAATGGTATTAAACCAATTATTATAGAACAGGGCAAAAAAGTTGAAGATAGGAAAAAAGATGTTGATACATTTTTGAAAACGGGTAAATTAGATATTAATTCTAATATTCAGTTTGGTGAAGGTGGTGCTGGAACATTTTCTGACGGAAAACTTACTTCTGGAATTAATAATCCTTTATGTAGTATTGTTTTACAAGATTTTTATAAGTTTGGTGCACCTGAACAAATTTTATATTTGGCAAAGCCCCATATCGGAACAGATAATTTAGTAAGAATTATTAGTAATATGAGAAACTATATTATAGAAAATGGTGGAGAATTTTTATTTAATAGTAAAGTTGTTGATTTCAAAATAAAAGATAATAAAATTGAATCAGTTACATATGTGAATGATGGAAAAGAATATGTTCTTGCCACTTCAAATGTTATCCTTGCTATTGGACATAGTAGTAGAGATACTTTTTATAAAATTTATGACAAAGGACTAAATATGGAAAGTAAAAACTTTTCAGTTGGTGTTAGAGTTGAACATTTACAAAAAGATATTAATTTTGCACAATATGGTAATAAAACAAATTTAAAACTTCCACCAGCAGAATATAAATTGGTATATCATGATAAAGATACTGGTAGGAGTTGTTATTCTTTTTGTATGTGTCCTGGTGGTACTGTCATGGCATCATCAAGTGAGGAAAATACTATTGTAACAAATGGAATGAGTGTTTTTAAACGTGATGGAACAAATGCTAATAGTGCGATTTTAGTTAATGTGACTCCTGCTGATTTTTCTTCTAGCAGTCCTTTAGCTGGAATTGATTTTCAAAAAGATTTAGAAGAAAAAGCATTTATTGCAGGTGGAAAAAACTATTATGCTCCTATTCAAAAATTGGGCGATTATTTAAATAACACATTATCTTGTGAATTTGGAAAAGTAAAACCTACCTACTTACCTGGTACAACATTTTATAGTTTAAACAATATATTCCCTGATTTTGTTAATGCAACTATGAAAAATGCCTTTTTGCATTTTGATAAACAGATTCATGGCTTTGCAAATCCTGATACTCTTTTAACAGGTGTTGAAACTAGAAGTTCTTCACCAGTTAGAATTCTTCGTAATGAATTACTTATGTCTAATGTAGAAGGAATATATCCTTGTGGCGAAGGTGCTGGATATGCTGGTGGTATCATGTCTGCTGCTGTTGATGGCATAAAATGTGCTTTAGCTACTATTAAAAATAATATTTAGCAACAAAATAACCTAAGCTATAAGCTTAGGTTATTTTTTATTTTATAGGAAAAATCTGTCGATTTTTCTGTAGCAACAAGGTTAAGTTACCTATGACCGTGCGATTGCGAAGCAATCTGCACATGTGGCGAAGCCACTTTTCTTATTTTTTTAAATTTGCTAATCTTTCTTTTGAAGCATTTAACATTTCTTCATATTTTGCTAATTTTTCTTTTTCCTCATTTACTTTTGCTTCTGGTGCTTTATTAACAAAGCCTGGATTTGAAAGCATTTTATTACATCTTGCAACTTCTGCTTCTAATTTTGTAATTTCAGTTTCTAATCTTTTTATTTCTTCTGAAATATCTACTAATTCTTCAAAAGGAATATATAATTCAACTCCATCCTTTAAAATTGCTATAGCATTTTCTGGAATTCCATTTTTATCTTCTTGAATTTTAATATCTGTTGCAAATCCTAATTTCTTTAAGAATTCTTCAGATTCCTCTATTGCATTTTTATAGTCTTCTGTTACAAATATTAATTTTGTCTTCTTACTTGGATGAACATTCATATTAGCTCTTGTATTACGTATATCCACAACTATATCTTTTAATTTTTCTATTGTCTCTTCCTCTTTTTCGAATTGTGGAATTTCTCTGTATTCTGGCCAATTTGACATCATAATATCTACATCATCATAATGAACTAATTTTGAATAAATTTCTGATGTAACAAATGGCATAAATGGATGTAATAATTTTAATGCATTTCTTAATACATAATCTAATACAAAATCAACTTGTACTTTTTCTTCTGAATTTTCACTATATATTCTTGTTTTACAAATCTCTATATACCAATCACAGAATTCATTCCAAATAAAATTATATATTTTATCTAGAGCAATACCTAAATCGTAATCTTCTATTAATTTTGTAATATCTTTTATTAATGTATTTAATTTATTTAAAATCCATTTATCTTCTATCCTTAACGCTTTGCCATTGAATTCTTTTTTCTCTGCATTATATACTTTATTATAGAATTCAATTATTTTCTCATCTGGCTCCAATGAATTAGTTATAAATTTAGCAGCATTCCAAATCTTGTTTGCAAAATTTGATGCTTGATCTAATTTTTCTGGCATATATCTAATATCATTTCCCATTGTTGTTCCAGAAAGTACAGAAAATCTTAATGCGTCTGCACCATATTCATCAATTACTTCTAATGGATCAACACCATTACCAAGTGTTTTAGACATTTTTCTACCTTGGCTATCTCTTACAATTCCATGGATTAAAACATCTTTAAATGGATTTTCTTTTGTAAGTTCTAAGCTAGATACTATCATTCTTGATACCCAGAAAGTTATAATATCATATGCTGTAACTAATACATTTGTTGGGAAGAATGTCTTATAATCTTCGCTTTCTGTATTTGGCCAACCTAATGTAGAAAATGGCCATAACGCAGAGCTAAACCATGTATCTAATGTGTCTTCATCTTGATGAACATTTTTTGATTTGCATTTTTCACATTCTGTTACTTCATTTCTTGATACAGTTATATGTCCACAATCATCACAATAATAAGCTGGAATTCTGTGTCCCCACCATAATTGTCTAGAAATACACCAATCTTGTATGTTATTCATCCAATTAAAATACATTTTCTCGTATTTTTTTGGAATAAATTTTATATCTCCATTTTCAACTGCTTTAATTGCTGGTTTTGCTAAATCTTCCATTTTAACAAACCATTGATCTGAAATTTTTGGTTCTATTGTTGTTTTACATCTTTCACATTTTCCTACATTATGTGTTAAGTCTTCTACTTTTACTAAGGCTCCTAATTCTTCTAGTTTTTCTACGATTTTTTCTCTCGCTTCTAGTAACTCCATTCCTTTATATTCTGGAACTAAATCTCCCATTTTGAAGTTTTCATCGAAAACTTCAATTATCTCTAGATTATGTCTTAATCCTGCTTGATAGTCATTCATATCGTGTGCTGGTGTTATTTTAACAGCACCTGTACCAAATTCTGTCTCTACAAATCTATCAGCAATAATTGGAATTTCTTTATTCATAATTGGTAATATACACGTTTTACCAACTAAATCTTTATATCTCTCATCATCTGGATGAACAGCAACAGCTGTATCACCAAGCATAGTTTCTGGTCTTGTTGTTGCTACAATTATATATCTATCTTCATCTTTTACTTTATACCTAATATGCCATAAATGTGTATTTTCTTCATGATATTCAACTTCTACATCTGAAATTGTAGTATTACAATTTGGACACCAGTTAACCATTCTTTTGCCTTTATATATTAGACCTTTTTCGTACAATCTAACAAATTGCTCTTTAACTGCTTCTGAAAGGCCTTCATCTAATGTGAATCTACGTCTATCCCAATCACAAGAACATCCTAATTTCTTTTGTTGTTCTTGTATTGTTCCACCATATAAATGTGTCCAATCCCAAGTCTCTTTTAAGAATTCTTCTCGACCAATTTGATGTTTTGTTTTTCCTTCTTTTTTTAATTTTTGAACTACTTTCATTTCTGTTGAAATTGAAGCATGATCAGAACCCGGAAGCCATAACGCATTATATCCTTGCATTCTTTTAAAACGAATTAAAATATCTTGTATTGTTCCATCCAAAGCATGCCCCATATGTAGCTTTCCAGTTACATTTGGTGGAGGCATCATTATACAATAAGCTTCTTTACTTTTATCCATATTTGGCTTAAAGTAACCTTTTTCTTCTGTTTCTTTATAAATCTTTTCTTCAAAGTCTTTTGGATTATACTTATCGTTTAATTTGTGATTATAATTCATAAATATTCCTCCTTATTCGTTTTGTTACATATTTTATGTAAATTGTTTAAACTTTTAGCATCGTCACTAAAGTTTAAATAAAAAAAGAGTAAGCCTGCCTTTAAGGGCAAGATTACTCTTACGGTACCACCTTAATATTTAAATAATACTCATTATAGCTTTTAACGGAGCCAACCCGAATATACTTACTATTAGTTCACTATATCTACCAAAAAAGCTACCTTCATTATATCTCCGTATAAAAGGCTCCCAGCTACTAACCTTTATTCTCTAAATACTTCAATATAATTACTCCTCTTTTTTATTGTATTTATTATTCATCTATAAAATTAAATTCATCTTTAAATTTTTCTTTAAACATTTCAAATACAGCATTTAAAGTATCTTCATCTTCGACACTAACATATGTTTCCATATCTGGATCGTCTTCTACATCTTCCACTTTTAAGATAACAACCTCGTCATTATCTTCTCCTTCTTCTGTTGGTAATAATATTATATATTCTTCTCCTTCATATTCCATTAAATCTAAAAATTCAAATTTTACTTCATTTCCATCTTCATCATTTAAAATTATTATATTATCTAATTCTTCACCATTATTTGGTGTATTGATATCTTCACTCATATTTTTCTCCTTTCGATATCTTAATATTATTATTTTCAATTTTTCTTATCATATACTATTTTTGTAAATTTTGCAACTATTTTTTTTCTTCTTTTCCAAGATATGTTTCTAAAATATATACAGCCGCAATAGTATCGACAATATTTTTTTTATTTTTCTTATTTACATCCAAAAAATTCATTGTTTTATGAGCTTGAACTGTTGTTAACCTTTCGTCTATTACTTCAATAGGTATTTTCCCAAATTTACATTTTAATTTATGGATAAATTTTTCTGTCTTTTCTGCTCGTACAGTTTTTTCACCTTTTAAATTTAATGGCATTCCTATTATTATTTTTTCTACTTGAAATTCATTTACAATTTTTTCTATTTCTCTTAATAAAATCCTATCACTATTTTGATTGTTTATAGTTTTTAAACCTTGTGCTGTAATACCTAATGGGTCTGTTATAGCAACTCCAGTTCTTACATCTCCATAATCAATTCCTAATATTCTCATCTTATTTATCTTCTAATCCTATATAATTTTTTACCATCTTTTCAAGTAATTCGTCACGTTCTATAAGTCTTATTTTATTTCTTGCATCATTATAGCTTGTTATATAAGTTGGATCTCCAGAAAGAATATATCCAACTATTTGATTTATTGGATTATAACCTTTTTCTACTAAAGCATCATAAACTTCTTTTAAAATTTCCTTTACTTTAATGTTTTCGTCTCTTTCCACTTTGAAGCTCATTGTTTTATCAAAATTTGCCATGTTGCGTTCCTCCTTTTTTAAATATAATTTATATCACTTTCAGATTTATCTGCATTGTCAATATATTCTTCTAATTTTTTAGTTAACCCATCCATAGATGTACCCTTATAATAAGATGTTAATACGAAGTTAAGTCTTGGATTAACATATATTGCTTCCTTATTTTTCACATTTGCTATTGCCTTGTCATCTAAATCTGGATGTATTTGCATTTCTTCTATTTGCGCTTTAATATCTTCCAAGAAGTTAGCTACATCTTCAGATTGAACTCCAGAAAATACTATTACAAACTTTGGTCCCATATATCTTACAAATAAATAGTCTTTAGATATATTATTTTCGAAGAATTTACTTACCTCTGTAATTACTTTGTTTCCTAAATGTCTACTTATTTTTTCATTTATCTCTTCGATGTTGGTAATCCTAAACATACAAACTGTTGAAACTGTATATTTATCAACTTCTTTCTTCCCTAAACCATATAAATATTCAGCGGAATTTAATCCTGTAAATAAATCTGTTCTTACAGTATTTTCTACTGTATTTTGATATTGAACAGTTTTTAATATTGTTACAATGTTATCTCTTATTACCTCTATTATTGCTGTGTCTATATTATCAAAGGCATGAATTTCACTACTTTCGATTAACCAATATCCAATATAGACATTATCTATATATAAGGGAAAAAACATTGCGGATTTAGCTCTTCCAAATTCCATTTTTTGATATGGTAACTTTTCTGATTCCTTTTCTACAGTTATATATTTAGGTGTAGCTGTTGCAATACTATCTTTAAAAATTTCTTCCTCACCTAATTTAGTTAAGCTCTGCCAGTGTTTTTCATCAACATTTGATGCTTTTAATTCATATTCCGCACCATTAAATACGACTATTGTTGAATATTTTAATATACTATATTTGTTTAAAATAATTTCGTTTATTTTTTCTATCTTTTCTTCAACACTAGAATATTCGCCTATTGTATCCATAAAATTTTGTAATACATTTAAGCCATTTATTTTTTCACTAATATTACTAAATTTTGTTATTTTTTTATGAATAGAAATATTATATGCCATTAATGCTATTATTATGCAAACCAATATAACTATAGTTATTAATATTGCTACTGTCAAAACTTTCTCACCTCTATATTATTCTAAAAATTTTTCTTCATTTGATTTAATGTATCATTCATTTCATTTGAAAATCTAGTTCTTTCATAATTGTTATTGCTTTTAGCACCTCTATTTGAAGCAGATGCTGGTTCCATTAATGGATATACCATATTTTCTAATGTTCTTAAAGCTTGCATAAATTCTTTTGAATATCCATTTAAAGAAATTTTACAGTTAACTAATCCCTCTAAGTATTTTGAATATGTTGCAATTTCGAATGGAATTGTACAGTATTTAGCTGTTTCCCTATTAAATAATTCTCTCATAAATGACATTGAAGGATCATTGTAAAAAGACAATCCGCCAATAATGTTTTTTACAGTTAAAGTTTTAACAGGTAATTCTTTATTTATAACAATTCTTAAATTTTCTGGTTGATAAATATTTTTACTTTGTAAATCTCTAAAAAATGCTGTAAGTGGTTGAATTGTTAAAATATCCATACTTTGTACTAAATATATTTCCTGTGATGCAGCAAAATATCCAAAATCCGTTTCAAAATCGCAATCTATTAATATTAATGAATGATTTTTTACTAATGTTGATAATATTTCTTCATATTGTTCCATTGGTACATCATCATCTGGTAATGCTGTATATACAGTCAAATTCTTGTCTACTTTTAATCCTGCTGCAACTCCATTAATCAAATTTTGGATACTTTTCTCTGCAATTTGTCTTAAATCTTCTTCGTTTTCTGTATAAATATAATATGCATTTCTATTTCTTGTTGCATCTAATATAGCTACATCAATTCCTTTTTTAGACAAACTAAGTGCAAGATTATTTACTAAAAATGATGTTCCATTTTTACTTGTTCCAACAAATGTTACAATTTTCTTTTCTCTAGTTAATAATGCATTTATTGTATCAGTTGGATATGTTCGCTTTGTGTTTGTTAATTTGGTTTGATTATAATCATTTGATCTACCAGTAGGTGAATTTAAATCAAATGGTACATATCCATTACTTTGATTAGACATTGAAGTGTTATTTACCTGTAATTCATCATCTTCGAAACCTGGCATTGTGTTTACTTGTGGTTCATCATCATCATCAAAGCCTGGCATTGTATTTACTTGTGGTTCATCATCATCAAGACCTGGCATTGTGTTTACTTGTGGTTCATCATCATCAAATCCTGGCATTGTGCTTACTTGTGGTTCATCATCATCAAAACCTGGCATTGTATTTACTTGTGGTTCATTATCATCATCAAAACCTGGCATTATGTTTTCTTCTATTTTCTTTTTAGGTGGTCTGCCTCTTCTTTTTGGTTTATTTTCCTCTTGCTTAACAATTTCTTCTTCAGTTTTCTTCTTAGGTGGTCTACCTCTTCTTTTTGGTTTAACTTCTTCCGCTGGTTCTGTAGTAATTGAAGTATCTTTGTCATCTATACCATCTATTATTGGTTCAATTGGTTCTGGTATATTTAATCCTGAAGAAGCTGATGTTTTTGCTGACATTTTCTTTACTTTATTCGTATTTACAGCAGATGGAATTATAACTGGTCTACCAAGATTTCTTTTTCCATTTGCAGTTTCTATAAAGCCTATTTTTAGTCCATTATCTTCATCACTTTTACTTTTTCCTATTAAATTTCTCTTTTCTCCCATTAAAGACATTATTTGTTGATATTTAGGAGATTTTTCTTCTAATATTGCTTTTACATTTAAAGGAAGAAAACTTGCAATGACTTTTAATTGAACATCTGTATACTGTTGAGCGATAGAATCGAAACTGTCTACACATTTTTGTTCATCTCTTCCTATTTTTTTATAATGTGCTAAAATACTTTGTATTTCTGATTCGCTGACATCATTTTCGTTTTCTGATTGATATGTTACTTCTTCTGCATCTATTTTATAATATATTTTCGCTTCCTTTTTAGTTCTAGGTACTTTTATTAGTTTACAAATTTCATCTATATTTCTATCTGTACCAATAAGTGCATTGTATATACCAATACTAAATAATTTTACTAGTATTTCATCAGATTTTGTACGTCTATCTGAGCATATTAATATTATTGGTGTGTCTGCTCTTGTAGAATTTGTAGCCTCATCACTAATATTATCTAATCTTTCAAAAATGAACTTATCGATTTGTTCATAATTATTATTTGTAAAAGGCTCTAAGTCTTCACTTATTATAATTCTATCATAAGTGTTATCTTTTTGTAATTCTTTTAAGATAGCATTAAAATAATATACATTTTTATATGATATTATTTCTTTATACTCACTTTGATATTTTTTTATAATGGATTTTGATATCTTTTCATTATTTACAGCAAATAATATTTTCATTCGTTAACCCCTCCAACCTTTTACAACTATAGCAAATATAAGCGGTAATAGTTGTGCTATTACTAATACAGTTATACATCCTATCATAATTCCAAATCCTCTATCTCTTTCATCAAGCTTACGGATACCTATTACTTGATAAATTCCTCCTATTGCAATTCCTACAAAGCATACAGGTATGCTATATATTCTTACTGCATTTAATACATATGCCGCAATACCATAGGCATCAGAGCCATATTCTTCTTTGTAATCTTCTAGTTTCTTTTCTGAATTTTCTTTTATTTGAACTAATTGCCCTGCTCCTTGTGCTTCTAATTGATTTACAGACTCTGCATAAACAATTTGACTACTTAGTACAAAAAGTAGAATTATAAAGCAACAAGAAAGTACTTTCTTTATTATTTTATTCATTAGGTTTTTACCCCTTTCTGCTTGATTTTATTATACTCTATTATCATACAATACAATCGTTAAAATATCAATAATTTATAATTAATTTTTTTATTATATTCTGAAAAATCTTCTATTTTTTCTATAAATTGCTCTAAAGTTTTTGTATTCTAAAGCAAGCTTAGTATAACTTAATATTATTATATTATTTCTATATAAAAACTATTTTTTGTGAAAAAATTTACAAAAAAAGATAGAGCTTAACTCTATCTTATACTCTATTAATAAAAACTATTAATACAATTATTCCAATTATAATTCTATAAACTGCAAAAATTTTAAAATTACCAGTTTGTAAATATTTTAACAAAAATTTAATTACTAATATTCCAACTAAAAAACTCACTAATATTCCAACAAAAAATGGTAAACTAAATACAAAGTCATTAATTTTAAATACTGTGGCTGCCAATACTATAGGAGCAGATAACATAAAAGAATATTTTGCTGCTGATTCTCTTTCTATTCCCATTGCTCTTGCAGTTGTCATTGTTATTCCTGATCTTGAAACACCTGGTATAAAAGCCAATGATTGTGATAGACCAATCAAAAAAGTCTGCTTAAAAGTCATATCTTTGTATTTTACTTTAGCTTTTGCTTTTTTATCTATAATGTATAAAATAATACCCATAAAAATTAATGCACAACCTATAATTTCTGGTTTAGTTAATATATCTGCACAATAATGGTCTAGTAAATAACCAATAATTCCTCCAGGGATTGTTGCAAACACAATATACCAAAACATTTTTCCTTCAAATGTTTTTTTCTTTTTAGCAATTTGTTCATATCCACCCTTTATTAATCCAATCCAATCTTTAAAGAAAAATATTCCAATTGCAAGTAAAGTTCCAAAATGCAATGCTACATCAAAATCACCTATTTCTCCCCAATTGAATAACCATGGTATTATGAATAAATGTGCTGAACTAGATATTGGAAGTAATTCTGTAAGTCCTTGAACTGCTCCTAATATTATTGCTCTAAAAACTGTTATTTCCATCATTTTATATTTTCTCCTTAGCTACTTGTTTTTATATCTTTTAAAATATTTTCTAAAGTTTCTTTTATAAATTCTGCTGAAGTTATAGGAGCTACTCTTCCTGGTAAAGAAAGCGCCCAAACTAGTTTAACTCCTAATTCTTTTGCTGCTTTTCTATCAACTCCTCCTGGATTTGATGCAATATCTATTATAATACAATCTCTTTTTAATAATTTTAATTTTTCTGAATTTAATATAACATGAGGAATTGTATTTATTATTATATCAAATTGATTTAACTGGTTATCTAATTCATCAAGTAATATTGGTTTATATCCATATGCTTTTATCCAAGCACAGTTAACGGTTGTTCTGGTCTCGCAATAAACTTCTGCACCAATTCCCTTTAACATATTTGATAAAATTTTACTTACTCTTCCAAAGCCCATTATTAAAATCTTGCTTCCATGTAAAGTCTTAGTTGATTCTTCCATGGCAATTTGAATAGCACCTTCTGCAGTAGAAATTGTATTTAAAACAGTTAATTCCTCTCTTTTTAACAAATCTATAACTTTTGTTTCACTAAATTTTTGATATAACTCTTCATCTATTCTTCCTGCAATAAAAGTTTTCCCTTTTATGCATTTAGCAACTTCTGATATTGCTATTTTATCTTTGCTAAAAGGTGTATTTATATTTATCCCATCACTTGTAAGTGGAATAGAACTTACAATTATATCTGACTTTGTTGCAACTTCCTCTATGCTAGCACATTTTTCTATAGCATTATTAGTACGTGCTTGTTCTAGTCCATATGTATAAACATCATAACCATCCTCTTTTAGCATATCTGCAAGTTTAACAATCCTTAAGTCTCCACCTATAATTGAAATATTTTTCATAATAAGCCTCCTATAAATTTTCTCTTTCATCTTTTTGTATATCTATGCTTTTTCTTTTGTTAATATTCATGTTTTTTAGTTCATTCCTACTTATTTTTCCAACCAATAAATATGTATCCTCAAGATGTTTTTTTACTAAAAGTTCCGTTTTTGTCATTGCTGTTTTTTTCCTAGTTATTTTATTTATATTTTTTGGAATATACCTTTCTATAGATAAAAATACAGGATCTTTCATTGCCTTTTCTGCAAAAGAGCTATCTAAACTTATGGCTCTATCTAAATATTTTATAGCTCTTTCTTTTTCTCCTTTTATAACATATATTCTAGCTAATTGATAGCAACTCTCTGGTTCTGTATCTTCTACCTTTATTCCTTCCACAAAATATTTTTCTGCTTCATCCAAATCATCATATAACATAGATATTAATCCTAAATTATAATATCCTTTATAATTTAATGCATTTATTTGTGCAGCCTTTTCATAACAACTCTTTGCATTTTGAAAATCATTTAATCTAGTATAAGCAATCCCCATATTATAATATATTTCAAAGCTTTCTTTATCATTGTATTTTAAAGCACTTATATATACATTTATAGCTTCTTTAAAGTTTTCTTGTTCACATAATAAGCCACCAAGTAATTTTGAAGCACTATAATAATCTGGTTTAATATGTATTAAACTAGTTAACATTTGTATTGCCTCATCTTTTTTACCTAAATTTACTAACAATTCGGATATTCTATAATAAGAATCATAATCCTTTTTATTTATATCTATTGCTTTAACATATTCATCTATTGCTTTTCTCATTCCGCCTTCTTTTTCGTAACTTTGTGCAAGCAATCTATGTCCATTATAGCTTTCTGGATATTTGTTAATTAAATTCATCAATAATTGTTTTGATTTTTTATTGTTCTTAAAAATATTGCAAATTTTTGCAAGAAAAATATGCAACCATTCTGAAAAATTAAAGCCATATTTTTCTACTAAAATTATAGTAATTGGTAATACTATTGCTAATAAATATGTTATTACCCTAATATACGTCCCCAAAAATCTTCCTATTAAAATTTCAATTAATCCAACAGCTATTCCTATTGCTTCTAATATTAATGGAACTACATATGCTGTATCATTTTTTTTGATTATTTTAAAGAAGATTATTGTAAAAAGAGAAAAGGATAATATATTAAAAATTATTCTTTCTAACATTTCTTTTTCCCCACAATCTAAATTATCTTAAAAACTTCTCATTATAATTATTTATACATTTTTCTATAATTTTTTCTGCCTCTTCTCTTCCTAGCATTTCTTTTACTTCTGTTTTTTTATCTTCCAATTGTTTATATACTTCGAAAAAGTGCATTATTTCTGCAGAATATTGCTCTGGTAAATCTTTAATATCATTGCAATTTTTTAGAAATGGATCTGATTTTGGAATTGCAATAATTTTTTCATCTAAATCATTATTATCAGTCATTAACATTACACCAATTGGATAACATTCTACTAATGTTAGTGGTACTATTTTTTCTTGGCATATTACCAAAACATCCAATGGATCTCCATCTCCAGCATATGTTCTAGGTATAAAACCATAATTTGCTGGATAATGTGTTGCTGTATATAAAACTCTATCTAGTCTTAGAAGACCAGTTGCTTTGTCTAATTCATATTTATTTGTTCCACCCTTTTCTATTTCTACAACTGCTATAAAATCATCTGTTTTTATTCTATCTGCTGAAATGTCATGCCATATATTCATATTATTACCTCCTACACTTTATTTATTTTAAGCTATATTTTTAAAAAAGTCTACAAATTTTTTACATTTTAATAATTTTATAATATTATTATTTTTTTTGCGAAAAATAATAATATGAATAAATTTTATAAAAATAAAACTATATTTTTAATAGTGTTAATCTTTTTTATTTTAGTTATTCTATCAATTGTTATCTATTTCTATATTTTAAAACAAAAAGAACAAAAATTATATTCTTTTTCTGAAACATTAGATGAAAAATATCAAACTTTATCCCTATATTCTAATAACAATATTGTTAACAGCTCTGCTTCCAATTCATCTCATATAATTGGTAAAATTAAAATAGAAAAAATAAATTTAAATTATTCTATTCTTTCAACATGTTCAGAAGAATTATTAAAAATATCTCCTTGTCGTCTTTATGGACCAGAGCCAAATCAAATTGGAAATTTATGTATAGCAGGTCATAATTATGATAATGGTAAATTTTTTAGTAATATTAATAAACTCTCTATTGGAGATATAATTAGAATTTATGATTTAAACAATGAGTATTTAGAATATAGTATATATGATAAATTTGAGGTTGAAATTAACGATACTTCTGTATTAAGTCAAGACACTAATGGTAAAAAAGAACTAACATTAATAACATGTAATAATAAAAAGAAAAATAGATTTATTCTTAAAGCAAAACAAATGGACTAGTTAAACTAGTCCATTTAATTGTTTTTAGTTATGCGGTTAGATATAATTTTCGACCACAAATTAATTTATATAAAATTAATTAAATTCCTTTATAGTCTCTTACTTTTTTATAAGCATAGATTGCAGCAACTGCACATACACCTACTACAATAAATACAACAGTATTATCTGCTATACCTGTTTTAGGTAAGTTTGAATTTAATGTTGAAGTATTATTTACTGGTGTTGTTGGTGTTAATGTTGATGTTAATGCACTATTGTTTGTTATGCTATTATTTGTTGCACTATTGTCTATTGCACTATTTCCTGTTGCTGAATTATCTGGTGATAGTACTATTGCATCTGCTGCATATACACTATTTGTAACTAACATTAAAATTGCTACGATTGTAACTAATAAAATTCCTTTAATTAAACTATTTCTTTTCATTTTCTTCCCTACCTTTTCTCTCTTTTGTTAATATTATATTCAATACTAATATTATTTATACTACACTTTAATATAAAATGCAAGTTTTTTTTACATATATTTTTAATTTTTCAAAAATTTCCATGTAAAATCTTGCTAAACTTATATTTTTTTATGTTTAAACATTAAATCTAAATAAAACTACATCCCCATCCTGCATAATATAATCTTTTCCTTCTGATCTTACTAAGCCCTTTTCTTTTGCTTCATTTAAAGATCCTAATCTTATTA
Organism: uncultured Clostridium sp.; assembly: GCA_930990555.1. Lineage (GTDB taxonomy): Bacteria > Bacillota > Clostridia > TANB77 > CAG-508 > Merdicola. The sequence continues at coordinate 23,394 of CAKNPW010000024.1, forward strand.
AATCATCATAAGAAACAACTTCTGCTCTGATAAATCCTCTTTGAATATCCGAATGTATTTTACCTGCTGCTTCTGGAGCTTTCGTTCCTTTTTTTATTGTCCATGCTCTAACTTCAGGTTTGCCAGCTGTTAAAAAAGACATTAATCCTAATAAATCATAGCTTTCTTTTATAACTTTATCTAATCCTGATTCATCCATTCCTAGAGCATCTAGCATTTCTTTTTTATCATCATCTTCTAGTCCAGATAATTCTTCTTCTATTTTTACACATAATTTTATAACTTTGGCATTTTCATTTTTGGCATATTCTCTTACTTTCTTAACATACTCATTATCTTCTAATATTTCATTTTCAGAAACATTGGCAACGTACAATATTGGTTTCATTGTAAGTAAGAAACTATCTTTTATAATTTCTTTTTCTTCTTCTGAAAGATTAAGAATTCTAGCTGGTTTACCTTGCTCTAATGTTTCTTTTACTTTTTCTAATAAGTCTATTTCTGATTGATAAGATTTATCTCCTTTTAATAATTTTTTTGCTCTGTCCAATCTTTTATTTACTGTTTCTAAATCTGCAAAAACAAGTTCCAAATTGATTGTTTCTATATCCCTTATAGGATCAATTGATCCGTCAACATGAACTATATTAGGATCTTCAAAACATCTCACAACTTCTAATATACTATCTACTTCTCTTATATGTGATAAGAATTTATTTCCCAAACCTTCACCTTTACTTGCACCCTTTACAAGTCCTGCTATATCCACAAATTCTATTACAGCATGTGTTACTTTTTCAGGTTCATATATTTTTGCTAAATTATCTAACCTTTCATCTGGTACAGGCACCATTCCTATATTAGGTTCTATTGTACAAAACGGATAATTAGCACATTCTGCGCCAGCTTTTGTTATTGCATTAAACATTGTACTTTTTCCTACATTAGGAAGTCCTACTATTCCTATTTTCATTTTTATCGCTCCTATCTTCATAAATGGATAATCCTGTTGTAACCTTTCCATTTTTATTTATATATACTGCTTTATTCGTTTGTTAATATAACATAATTTATATACAGTTTCAAGATTATTTTATTTTTAAATTATATAATTAATCGTATACAGGAGGAAGCGTTTTTTATTTAGCTTCCTCCTTCTGACTGTTTTCAATTTCATAGACGATGCCATTTGCATTGAATATCAATCATAATGATACTAATTTCAAAGAAAAAAACAACTTTTATTATCAAGCACATCATACAGGATATAGCTTATTTTAAGTTGTTTTTTATTTTTTACTTTTGGAGCTTCCAGCCAGAATCGAACTGGCGACCCCTTCCTTACCATGGAAGTGCTCTACCTACTGAGCTATAGAAGCATATATTTTATAATAGTTTAAGCTGCTAAAGAATAGCAGCTTAATTAATAAGCCCCAAAACATAGAAACTAAATTTTCTATATATTATATGTTTAATTATTATTTTCTTTCAAAATATTCTTTATAGCTTTTTTTCTTATTCTTTGTATTGCATTATCAATAGATTTAACTGGTGCATCTAACTTAGCTGCTATATCAACATAACTTTCTCCTCTCATAAACCTAGCCAACACTTGTTTTTCGAAATCACTTAAAGACTTATCTATTACATTTTCTACGGTTTTATAATATTCTTTTTTAGTAATTGTCTCTAATGGGTCTTCTACTGTATTATTATTAAAAATATCCATTAGTTCTGTATTGTCTTCATCATCATATGCCGCTGTATTTAATGATAAATATGAATTAAGTGGCATATGTTTTTGTCTATTAGAAGTTTTTATTGCTGTTATTAATTGACGTTCTATACACATATTAGCAAAAGACTTAAAACTGGTATTTTTATCTTCTGAATAGCTTTTTATTGCTTTATATAATCCAATCATACCTTCTTGAACAATATCTTCTTTTTCTGCACCTATTATATAATATTTGCTAACTTTCATATTAACAAGTTCTTTATATTTTTCCATTAAGTAATTTAGAGCGCTTTTATCCCCTGCTTTTATTTTATTAATTATTTCTTCATCCTGCATAAGTTCGTATTTTGAATCAAATGGATAAAACATATTGCTGTATTTCATAAGTGTATTGTAACCCCCTGCTAACATATCTATGCCACATTATAAGCCAAAAAAACGCACAATGTCAATACTTTTTAATACTTATTAATATTTTTTTAATTGCTATATTAGTAACTTTGTAATATAATTAAAATGTGGTCAAAATCTATATTTTATTTTCTTGACCATACCTTAAATAATTAAGAAAGGAGAGTATGTTATTTACATAGCATACAGCAAATTTTATGGCTTTTGACGGAATTACAACAAAAGCAATTTCTTATGAATTGCAACACTCTATATTAGGTGGAAAAATAAACAAAATTTTCGAACCAAATAAAAACGAAATTCTATTAAGTATATATGCAAATGGTAAAAATTATGCTTTAAATATATGTATAGACTCAAATTTATATAGAATACATTTAACAACTAATTCAAAACCTAATCCTTTAAATGCTCCCAATTTTTGTATGTTACTTAGAAAACATTTAATCGGATATAAAATAAAATCGATTTTTTCTAATGATAATTTAGAAAGAATTATAAAAATTGAATTAGAAGGTTATAACGAATTAAATGATTTTACAATTAAATATTTAATAATCGAATTAATGGGCAAACATAGTAACATAATTTTATTAAACGACAAATTCTTTATTATCGATAGCTTAAGACATTTAGATAAGTTATCTAATTCATATAGAGATATATTACCAGCACATGAATATATTTATCCAGAAAATAATAAGAATAACTTTTATAATATAAAATCTGCTGATGAATTTTATAATTTATTTTTAACAAATGATGTAACAAATTTAACTAATTTCTTAGTTAGTTATTTTACAGGTTTTAGTAAACCTTTTATAAAAAATATACTATTAAAACAAAATATTAAAAACACTGAATTTTCAAGAGAAGATATTTTTAATATGTATGAATATCTTTCTAAAATTCTTAATAAGTTAGATACTAATGAAATTTCTTTAGTAAAATATTCTAACGAGAAAGGTAAATTAGATTATGTTATAGATTTACTACCAAAATCATCTGATTTGGATATAAACTTTTATATTGATGATTTTTATTATAATAAGGAGATAAATAATAATTATGTATCTTACAGAAACAATTTATTAAAATTAATCTCAAATATTCTAAAGAAATACTCACTAAGATTAGAAAGTATTAATGCTAAACTTAAAGAATGTGATAATAAAGATTTATATAAATTATACGGTGAATTAATAACTGCTAATTTGTATAAAATTCCTAAAGATTATAACACAGATAAAATTGAGTTAGAAAATTACTATGATAATAATTCCATATTGTCCATTCCTTTAGATAACACGATATCCATTGCAAATAATGCTAAAAAATATTTCAAAAAATATAATAAGTTAAAAAATGCTTTAAAAATCGTCACTCTTCAAAAAAAAGAAACCGAAGAAGAATTACAATATATAGAAAGTATTATATATGAATTAGAATATGCTAAAGATATACAAGAAGTTAATGAAGTTTATACTGAAATTAGTGAGAACCCTATTTTTAAAGACTATATACAAACAACTAATAAATCTAGTAACAAAAAAGAAACAAGTTTATCAACTCCAAGAGAATTTCATATAGATGGCTATACTGTTTTAGTTGGTAAAAATAATAAACAAAATGATTATCTTACTACGAAACTAGCATCTCCAAATGACATATGGTTTCACACTAAAGATATTCATGGAAGTCATGTTATATTAAAAAATCCTTCTACTAATATCTCTAATGAGACTTTAATAAAATGTGCAAAGCTTGCTGCTTATTATAGTAAGGGTAGAATTTCTAGTAATGTTCCTGTTGATTACTGTTTAGTAAAATATGTAAAAAAGCCTAATGGAAGTAAACCTGGAATGGTTATATATACCAATAATAAAACACTAAATGTAACACCAGCAATAGACAATTAATTAGATTTTTATTGATAGGTTAATTACCTACGGAAATCCGCTAAATATATTGACTTAAACATAATTTTAGTGTATAATAGTTTATGTAAAGTGTGATAAATAAGGAGGAACTCATATGATAAAAGAAACATTAATATTTGGACACAAAAATCCAGATACAGATTCTATTACATCATCAATAGTAATGGAAAATTTAGAAAAAAAATTAGGAAATAAAAATGTAAAAGCTGTTAGATTAGGAAATGTTAACAAAGAAACCCAATATGTATTAAAACATCTTGGTATCGAAGCACCAGAATTAATTGAAGATGTAGATGATAACCAAGACGTTATTTTGGTTGATCATAATGAAGCTAGTCAAACAGTAGGAAATATATCTAATGCCAAAATACTAAAGGTTGTAGATCACCATACAATGAATTTCATTGCTCCATACCAATTACATTATAGAGCAGAACCAGTAGGATGTACTGCAACAGTTTTATATAAAATGTATAAAGAAAATGATGTAGAAATAGATAAAACTATGGCTACATTAATGCTTAGTGCAATAGCTTCTGATACATTAATTTTAAAATCACCAACAACTACAGAGGATGATAAAAATGTTGTAAAAAAATTAGAAGAAATTTCTGGACTTGATATTAATGTTTATGGTACAGACATGTTAAAAGCTGGTACTGATATTAGTGATTTTACTCCAGAAGAAATTATAAATATTGATTGCAAATTATTTGAAAAAGGAAATAAAAAATTTAGAATAGCACAAGTAAATACTGCTGATTTAGATTCAATCTTTAAAAATCAAGCATATTTTGAACAAGCTATTCAAAAAGACATCCAAAAAGAAAACCTGGATTTATATGTATTTGCTGCAACAGATATAATTAATTCTAATTCTAAAATTATTTCTTTAGGAAATGATGCACCAGTTGTAGAAAAAGCTTTTGGTGTAACTGTTGACAATAATACAGCAATGCTTGAAAATGTTGTTTCTAGGAAGAAACAAATTTTACCAAATATTTTAAATAATTTAGACTAGTTTGTAAGAAGTCAATTATGGTTTTTAAAGAAATCCTAGGCTTCTTTAAAAACATAATTTTAATATATAAATGAAGGCTACTGAATATAAATTCAGTAGCCTTTGTTTTATACTTTATTACTTAACTATTTCTATTTTTTTATAAGATAGGGATTTTAAGGAATGGACAGCGGAACGAAAATACCACACCCCATTCCCAAG
>CAKNPW010000025.1 GCA_930990555.1 uncultured Clostridium sp.
ATTGGTATTTCCTTTTTTTATTTTTACTGTGACATATCTATTGTAAACCTATATAAAATTATATGTTATAATAATTTTATTAAAATAAAGGGGGAAATTTTATGTTAGAAAACATTACACTTGATAATATATTTAGTAAAATTTCAAAATGGTTTACTAAAGATAGAAAAATTATTTTTATTGTAACTTTTATTATTGGGTTACTAGTACATTTTACATTATATTCAAATGAACTATTAGCATATGACGCTTATTGGCATTATGGCTCTTTTTTGGCTAAAGGTTGGGAAATTTCACTTGGAAGATTTCTTATTCCTTTTTCTGATATATTAAGAGGATCTGTTGTAGGTTCAATCTTAACTACGACTATTTCATTAATTACAATATCTTTTTCAGCTATATTCCTAAATGAATCATTACATATAAAAAAGAACTATTTAAGAATTTTAACAAGTATATTAATTGTTGTAACACCAACATTATCACTTACTTTAATGTATCCTTATACAGCTAATGGATATACTTTTGCAATGTTATTTGCAGTTCTATCAATATATTTTATTAATAAAGATAAAAATTTCAAAAATATAATATTTACTTTAATCTGCATAATTGCTACACTTGCATTTTATCAGGCATATCTTTGTGTAATAACTGGATTATTACTCCTATCTTATATTTTTAAATTAATTGATGATAAGCTAACATGTAAAGAAATATTAAAAAAACTATTTGTAGATATTGTAATTATAGCTGTAGGTATGATTTTATATTATGTTGGTTTAAACATAATAATTGCAATATTAGGGCTTAATATCACTTCTTATAGCAGTGGAAATACAATTTTTAGTTTGGAAACCATTAAAAATATCTTACCAGCAATACAAAATACATATACCACTTTTGCTAGCTTTTATTTTTCAGATAATATCTTAAACAATACAGGATGGTACAGACATATTTTTTATGCCATACTTTTTGTATTAATATTAATAAATTTTATAGTATTAATTATAAATAGAAAAATTTATAAAACACCAACTAAACTAATTCTACTATTATTAGGTATTTTACTATTTCCTATTTTTGCTTGTTCTATAGAACTAATTGCTCAATCTAGGGATATAAATTTATTAATGGCTACATCACTTTATTTACCAATAGTAGTTTTAATAAAACAAATAGAATTAATACAAAATAGTAAATTTAACAATATTATTCAAATTTTATCTTACTTTATTTCAGCACTAATTATATGGACATTTATATTGTCTAATAATGCTACATATATAGCAACGAAATTATATAATGATCAAATGTTTGCTGTTGGAAATCGAATATTAGAACGAATAGAAAATAATAATGAAATTACAGATAATACTCCTATTGTTATTTTAGGTCATTTAGATTTCAGTATACAAAATGAAAGTTTATTAGATTTAACTAATTTTGATGTATCTGACGTAAACATTTGGACTTGGCAAATATTTCTACAGGATCATTTAGGTATTGGAAGAGATATTTGTACTATGGAAGATTATAATGACATAATGAATTCAGAAGAATATATTAATATGCCTATTTATCCTAATGAAGGATGTATGAAAATAATTAATGGGACTGCAGTAGTTAAACTAGATTATTAGTTTAATATAAAAATAAGAAGCATTCGATTTATGCTTCTTATTTTTTGAATAAAGTCAAATATTATTTTTCTATTAACTCTTCCGTATATTTTGTTCCATTATGATTATAATTTATATATAATTTTTTAGACAAATCATTTATTCCTACATCTATACTTAATTTATATTCATATTTTTCTTGTGTTGTACCACTACTATTTACTTTGTAAGTATTTCCTTCTGCATCAGTTATACTTAATATTTCTGAAATTTTTAATCCAACTGCAAAATATAAGTAAAAAACTTTAGTTGTAATTAAATCTTTTTGTTTTAAATACTCCCATACTTTTGATACATTGTGTTTAGTTATAATATCAGCCTCTAAATCAAATGTATCTTCTATATCTTTTGCCAAGTTACTGTCATCTTGATAATAGTATACGATATTATCTTTTTTCTTTTTATGATAATATCTTTTTAATACATTGTTTGATATTCCAAGTAAATAACTTCCTATATCTTCTATTTCTAAAATTTTTTTCTTTCCTAATATTTTAAGTAATTCCAAATATGTTTCTTGAATGATGTCATTTATATCATCAATATTCCTACATTTTATTACTACATATCTTAGTACTTTGTTATATGTATCTTTATATATTTTTTCAAAATCTTTTCTATATATTTGAGTACTCAATTTTTTATCCCCCTTTCTACTATATAATCATATATAAGTAGATAAAAGTTTCAATTTTTTCTATATTTTATCATTTTTACTTACAAGACTATCGTTTTATTCTATATGTAATTTTATGGTTGCATTTACATAATTTTGTAATTTCACTTAAAATATGCTATAATTATACTATTACATTTGAAAGGAGTGTTACTATGTACTTAAGTACTATAACCGAAAATGATTATCGGGAATATCGTAAGAATCTTTCCAAGGTAGAGTATAGTTTTGCCAGAAGAGGCGAAATATTCCCAGTACCTATGAAACAAATTTGTGAGGCTACAAACTTTACAATTCTGAAGAAATGGGAATTTCTAGAAGTTATGAAAAACCCCAAATATGCTTTTTATTTTTATAAAAATGATGAGGGTGAAACAATCGGTATCGTTATTCTTAAGTTTACCGGCAAGACTTGTACCATCGCGGAATTCTCAGTGTTTGAACATTTAAAAGGACTTGGGACTAAATTATACGAAGAAGTAACAAATCTCTGCCGTGAGCAAGGTGTTTACGAGCTCGTACTATGGTGCCCGTTTAATGGTTCCAAAGAATTCTGGAAAAAGATGGGCTTCTATGAAAAAAGCGACTCTTTCTTTTACAAGAGAATTTCTAAATAATTAAGTAACACGAACTTTAAGCTTCCCATGTATAAGCCTATTGCTTAATACATGGGAAGCTTTTTTACTTAATACTGATAATAATAAAAGCACTTTACTATTGACGTAAATTCACGTAATTAAATCTTGTTATTTCAGAAAAAAACTTCGATTTTCCCTAGACAATAAAAAACGGGATTTAAAGACCGTCCCCTAAATCCCGATTACATTTATGCATTTTTTCCATGACAATTTTTATACTTCAAACCAGAGCCACATGAAGTCAGAACCTTCATATTATCAATATTATTGATATTTATAGTATTATTGATATTTCAAGTTTTTTAGGACTAGGTAACATTTATACTATCAGTATTATTTGTATTATTAATACTATAAATATTATATTACTGTGGACAAATTGAAGACAATGTCCACATCCGTTCACTGATACTATTATATATTTATATATAATATAATCCAGTGTAAAAAAAAATAAATTACACATTTGACAATGAACTGATAAGACTTTTATTGATTAGTGTTATACTTAATTATTTTATTTATTATATCAGATTTAATTATATTGTCAAATACATCTGTAGCATATTTTCTTGAATCTCTCGTACTTGATATATAAAAATTTTCAGTTGTTTCAATATTTTTATGACCTAATATATCAGCAACATCTCTAATTTCTATCCCATTTTTTAAAATTTTAGTTGCGTAACTTCCTCTTAAATCGTAAAATCTACAATTTTTAATTCCTAATTCATTATGAATAATTTTAAATGGACTCCTTGTTATATCTGTTCCAGTATAAGTTCCATCTTCATGTGTAAAAATTAAATCGATTGGCATTTCATATTTTTTATTTTCGGTATTTTTCACTATCCTTTTTTCTTTTATTTTTCCAAAATTATTTTTTACATATTCAATATGATAATAGTTATATTTATTTCCATAAATGTTTTTTAAATAATCCTGTTTCTTTTTATAATTTTGTAAAGCACATAAGAGAGTTTTGCATAAATAAACCTCTCTTGTACCTGCTTCTGTTTTAGTGCTTCCTAAATACCATCTCCCCTTTTCATCTTTAGGCTTATCATATACACTATGCTTAATTTTTATAATTTTATTTTCAAAATCTATATCATTCCAACTCAAACCACAAACTTCACCAGTCCTCATACCTGTATAACAAGAAGTTAAAAACATACAAGTAAAAGTATCATTATTAGCAAACCTATTTAAGATTTTATCTATTTCTTCTTGTGTATATAAATGTTTTATATCTTTTCTTATATAATCTATTCTTGGCAATCTTAAATCTCTTGCTGGATTATACTTTATTAAACCATAAATGTTACATGCATCTCGAAACGAACCTTTAACCACTTTCAAAATATTTTTTAAGTATGCAGGAGCGAAGTTATTTTCTTCGCATATTTCTGTAATAAATGAATTAAGTTTTACACTTGTTATTGTTGATAATCTATATTTTCCTAATTTAGGAACTATATGATTTTTTATTATATTTTGATATGCTTGTATCGTATTATACTTTAAATTTATTTTACAGTAATTATCTATCCAATAATCTAAATAATCAGAATATGATATCTTACATTCTTTAAAAGGAATACCTGCATTTAAGTATTCTGTATAGGCTTTATTTCCTTCCTCCTGGGCTTCTGCTTTAGTTTTGAATCCTGATTTTGTTATCCACTTTCTTTTACCTTTTACTGGAGCTATTTCAAATTGATATTGATATACTTTACCTCTTTTTTTTATATTAACATTAGCCATTATAGTTTCTCATCTCCTATATCAACATTTAATTTTTTTATATTATTTAAATCTGAAAAATCTTGACCTTCATTTTGAATTAAAAACTTTTCTAATGTTGATTTTAATATTTTTGTACTTCCAAGTTTTAAAGCAGGTAAATATCCTTTTTCAATTAATGTATATATATAATTAGGACTAGAATGTAGTATTTTCGCTACTTCATGAACTGTATAAATTAGTCTTTCATTCATTTTAAATTTTCTTCCTTTCTAAATAAATTTTTTATCTTAATATTTTTTTTAATCATTAAATAAAAATGCCAGTACAAGACTGACATTTTTCTAATTCTATTTTTCATCATTTAATAATTTTTCTGCATATCCTACTGCTCCTTCTTTACCATATAATGTTTGTAAAGGATCAATAAACATTTTTATATTTTTTAAATTAATTTCATTTGCTGAATTTAATAAATTATATAAGGCTATAATACTATAAGCTCTTACTTGACTCCATGTATAAAATTCTCTTTCCATTTCTACAACCTCCATTTTTTCATTTATTTAATCTCTTTTCCTTATATTCTTTTAAATATTTAATTTGTTCTTCATCTTCTAATTCTTGTTCTTCCTTTGTTTTATTACTACCACCAATAATAATTAATATTAATGGAAGTCCAATAATCAAAAATAATAATGTAATCATTGAAATAATATCTAACATTTATTTGCCTCCAATTTGTTTGTAATATTATTTTTCTACTTTATTTATTTTGTCAGACTGCTATTGTTTCTAGCAACATTGGAATTTCACCAACCAGAACTCTGGCTTGTACTCATTGTTTGGGACGCATCATTATAAAAGTATTATGGACTACCTCTATAACTTTACGCTCGACCTATGACTATACAAAAGTATCCTAAATTGCCTTCGCAATAAGATAACATTCTTATTGTTAATTTAGATAGTTGCCAACCTATCTAAAATGCAATTCTTGTACGATCTAACAAAACCATATTCAATTTTCAATGTGCAATCCATAGTAGAAGTTTTTACCTTCTACTATGAACAGCACAAAAAAATCAAAAAACCGGGACAAGCATTTTAAAAAATTTTATAAATTTTCTTTTTTCTTATAATTTCAATAGAATATGTAATCAAAACACTTTTTAAATCTTCATCAATTTCTCTTTTATGTATTCTTGCCATTTTATTTATCATAGGCATAATTTTATCTATTACAGATACTAATGCAGTATCATCCGTTACTGCTTTTTCAAGTAACATATAAAATTTAGTTTTCATTATTATTTTTCCTCCACTCTTTTATCTTTTTAATAGCTCTGTACTGTATTTTTCTGATACTTTCAGGCTTTAAATTTAAAATCTTTGATATCTCTATATATGTATATTTCTCAAGAATATGTAATTTAAGAACTTTAAATTCTTTATCTGTTAAAATATTCATAATTTCAAATTTTTCATTCTTATCAGTTTGATAATAACTTTTTAATTCATTTAAAGAGCTTTCTTGTTGAGAAACTCTTTTTTTATCTCTGATATAATTTATTTTCTTATGTAATAATGCTTTTTGCATATAATTTAGAAATTTTGCGAATACAATATCATCATCTATTACATTCACTAAAAAAGACCTCCTATCATCTCAAACTTTTGAATTTGAGCGATAGGAGGTCCTCTACATAGTTGTTCTAAAACATAAAAAAAGGCGAACTTTCCTAATAAAATGAGTTCACCTTTTTCTTTATTATATAAAGTTATATTTAATATCTGTATTATAAATATAGCAGTTCTCAAATCTACACTTCCTAATAAGCGAAGATTTGAGCATAAAAAATAACATACTAAATCTTCGTCATGTAATCTCTCAAAATTACTTTTCTTTTAGTATGTTAAATGCTCGTGTATATAAAAATGGTCTGCTAATAAATACAGAAAGATATTATAACATCTTAAAAAAATTTGTATAATATTAAATTTTTTATTATCTGTAAATAAAAAATCCATTTTTTCTCTTCTAAATTTTAAGTTCTTTAGTCTTTTTAATGGATTCTTCTTTATGTGTCAACATAATATTATCACCTTTTTTGTGCAAAATTTGTCGAATTTTGCGAAAAGCCAAAAAGAGTATGCGAAAATTTAATTTTTTGTTTTCGCATACTCTTTTTAATGTTTCATAAAATATTTATTGACATATATTAAACTTGTATTTATTTGAAATTAAAATTTTGAACAAAATACAAATTTTTCATTTTGAATTTTCTCTACAAAAATTGCTTATCAAAAATTCAGCTTGCTCTTTAGATAATCTTTTATTAATTAGTGCTAATCGAATTAGAGCTTTTACATTTTCCCATTTCATGCTTTTTGACTTGCCTTTAGCTGTTTGCTCAATGTAATCAACTATTTCTTCTACTACATAATATGGTACATCAAAATTTTCATCTTCTGTTCCACTTTTTTTATTTGAATTTATTACATCTTCATTTATATCTATGTAATAATTAATTTTTTCTAGTTTTTTCAACAATTCATTGTATTCTTCTCGTGTTACTTCTGTTTCCTCTAACTTTTTTCTGGGTATTGTTTCATCTCTATTGTCAAAGTCTATGTAATAATCACCTACAATATTACCTAACCAATGTTCAAAATCTCTTTTAGTATATAACTTTTTATCTACAGTATATCCTAATTTTTTTAAATTTTCTTTATCTTCATCATTTAATAGTTCATCTAAATTAATTAAACCAATATTACAATAAATATTATACCATTTTTCAAAATCTTCCATTTTTTACTCCTATTTTTAGTCTTCCAACCCATTATAACACAACATTTCTTAAAGTCAACCGATATCGGTGCATAATTTAGTCCTTATTTTGTTAGAATTTTATATATTGGAGGTGTAAAATTATGTTATTTAAAGAAGCAATTAGTACACGAATTTTGGAATTATGTAATAAATATAAATATACTCCAAATAAATTAGCAGAAATGTCTTCTATTCCACCTTCTACATTAAGAGCATTGATTAATAATCAAGTAGATAATCCAAGTTCATATATTATTTATAGAATATGTAGAACTTTGAAAATAGATTTAAAAGAATTTTTTGATTCTGATTTATTTGACTTTACTAATATAGATAATTAATTTTTTTTTAAAATAAAAGAATACAACAAGTATTCTTTTATTTTATTATTCATTTATAATTGATAACAAAAAATTTGACATTGTTATTGAGGAATTAACAAATAATATTGCATGAGATTCTTTGATATTTATTCTTTTTTCTCCGACTCCATGAGAGTCACTATTTTTATCTCTCATTTGAGCAATTGATGTTATTATTTTTTCAAATCCAGATAAAAGAGTTTTTATTCTTGTATCCATTTCTTTATTAATGTGCATTTGATACAAATCTTTAAATTGATTGTAAAGTTTATTAATATTTCCACTTTCAGAAGGCTTTTCATTCTTATTTTCTATGCCTTTTATCATTACTTCCTCTAGCATTGTTCGTGATTTAGTAATTGCACTATCAAAATCACCATCTAAAATTACTTTATAACATTCATCTTTTAATCTCTTTATGTAAGATTGATCCAAATTATCAATCTTTTCAGTAATTAACTCTATTTCATTTTCATCATCTATTAAATTAAATTGATATGTTTGCAAATCATATTCTATATGACATTTGTCAAAAGTGAGTTGTTTATTTATTTCCTGAAAGAAGGAATGAATTATATTCCAATATTGTTCATGTATACTATCAATGAAGTCATTTTCATCAAGAACTTCTCTAAATCTTTTTAAATCTATAAATTCCTTAAAAAACAAATTTATTTTATTATTTTCAGTAACAAATTTTAAAAGTTCGTCCATATACTGCCATCTTGATTTTTTCTCTTTATCTAAATTTTGAACTAAGCCAAATTTATTAGAAAAATTACAAATATCTATACCTCTCATATATGGCATTTTATATTCAAAAATTGAATATTGTGGAATTGGTCTATCTCCAATCATTAAATCAATAATCTTTCTATCTCTTAATAAATTCCAATCTTTCAAAATATCAACTCCACTCTTATTAAAATACTTATATTTTATAAAAATTCTACTAACAAGTAACCTTCTAAAAAGAAGTTACAATATAAATTTCTATTTCTAATACCCATAATCTGCTTCCAGATTATTTTGTTCTCTATAAATGCCTTTAACTAAATATTTTATTATGCTTCGCATATCACCATATGATCCTATTGAATAATTTTCATAATATATTCCATTAGCAGTAAAATTATTTAGATGTATTTGATACGAGGTAGTATCAGGAATTTTATCTATTGTATAATTTAATTCAAAATAATTAGCTAATAATAAATCACATATACTTTTAATTTTATCTATCTTGTTAGCTTGTATAAATGCGTAATTTCCTTGTAATTCCTCATAGGCTTTTAGCTGTTTTTTTATATCAGCAAAATAAACTTTATCACCATTACTTTTAGTTATATATTTATTATCATTATTATATGTTTCTATCTCATTTTTTGGAATTATCTCATCTGTCCATTCATCATATTTTATATTATCACTAAAACCTGAATATCCGTATTGCTGATATTCATTATCCAAATCATTGTTTACACATAGAATCACTATTCCAAAGATAATTATTCCTAATAAAATTATCCATCTTAATTTATATAATATATATATTTCACCTATCTGAGATAAAATACCACCTTTTTTGCCATTCAACACTGTCTCCCCTTATATATTTTGATTTTAATCAGCTATTGGAATAATTCCAGTAACCATATCTATTAGCTGTTCGTATGTATTAACTACATCATATTTAACACTACCATTACTTATTGCCTTAAAATGTTTTCTTGCACATTCTATTTTTCCTTTTTCTGCTCCTTTTAATTGTGCTGATTGCATACTTCCTTTTGTTTCTGCAATAAAGTATATATATTTTATATCTTTGCTATCAAATACTAACGCCCAGTCAGGATTATAATTTCCAAATGGCGTATTTATTTTAAATCCAGTTGGCAATTTTGCATAAATTGTTACTTCTCCTTGTTCAAGTTTTCTTGCAAATTCCATTTCAACTTGTGAATCTGTAATAACATAATCGTAAATACTCTTTTTAACTTCAAGTGCATTAATTCCTAACTTTCCTGATAAATTATTTTCTGTAAATATTTCATTGCTAAACTTATCGTCAACTTTGTTATAAGTTATTCCATCGATTATAGTTGTTGCCTTTTCATCATTAATTAAATTTGATGCCTTCCTAATAAATTCTTCTGGATTATACTTAAATTGTTCAAAAACATCTGCCCTTATATTTTTTAATATTTCTACAATAGTATGTCGTGTAAGACCAGTATCATTTGAAATACTACCTATTAAATCATATTTGGTACTTACTGGCACAAAATCATCATAGACTTCATTTCTAATTTTTCCTGCGACCATTGAATCTTCAGCCCTTAATTGACTAACACTCATTGTGTTTCTTTGTTCTCCTTCTGTAATTCTTACTCTCATTTTACTGATTATTAATTTTTCATTCAATGCTTTAATTGCCTTCTCTATAAGTTCATTTGAATCAAAGTCCACCTCATAAATTGATTTTACATTTATTTTATTCCATAATTCTTGGAATTCTTTTTTATAAAAATTATCATTTAATTTTAGATTATTTATATTATTTTTATTAGCATTTCCTATTTCAATTTTAGTTTCAGTAAATAATAAAGTAATTAATTTTGAATATTCTTCTACAAAGTCTTGCATTACCTCAGGAACACTTATTGAATTATTTGCAATATCTTCTTTTAATTTATATGTAATATTATCATTTTCATCAATATAATCATTTTTCATAAAATCTCTATATATTTTATTTGCAATAGTTTCGTCTATAGGTAACGATTTTCCTTCTTTATTTGTTAATTCTCTATCTATAAATATTTTTTGTTCAAATTTATCATAAGATTTTCTTGACAAATTTTCAGCAATTTCATTTTGCAATCCTTTTGCAAAAGACTCATAGCTTTCACTTGCAATTACAGTAAGATTATTAATATTGAAAAAATCTTCTTCCAATTCGCTATAATCCATTCTGTCTCCATTACTGTTGACACAAATACGAAGACCTCTACCAATTTCTTGTCTTTTACTTATTTCAGAATTACTTTTCTTTAAAGTGCATATTTGAAATATATTTGGATTATCCCATCCTTCTCTTAATGCAGAATGTGAAAAAATGAATCTTACAGGTTCATCTAATGAAAGTAATCTTTCTTTATCTTTCATAATTAAATCATAAGCATCTTCATCAGAACTTGTTCCTTCAGCTTTATCATCAATTTTTGAATCAATAAATATTTGTTCATCCTCTGATAATCCTTTAGAAGCTTTTTTATCAATAGAAAAATATCCACTATGCACTTTTTTGCCATTTAATGAGTCAAGATATTGTTTGTAATCTTCATCTATGAAATTGTAATATTCATTAAATATATTATTATACTCTTCCTCAAATATCTTGGCATATTCTCCATTATGTGCTTTTTTATTTTCATCATATATCTTATATTTTGCTACTTCATCAATAAAAAATAATGATAAAACTTTTATTCCTTTTTTTATATACTCTCTTTCTTTTTCAAAATGCGATTTTATTGTTTCTCTAATTTGAATTCTTGCCATATAATCTTCTTCAGCATCACCTATAATTTGTCCGGTTGTTATTTCCTTTCCATTAATAAAAGTTACTTTATCATAACTTAAATTTCTTGCATCTATTTCACTTATTACATAACCTTTATACTCTTCAAGTCCGCCTGACAATTCATATAAATTAGAACCTACAGAAAATTTCTTTGTTTTTCTAGTTACACCACTAGAAGATTTTGTTTCAATTTCTATATAGGCAACAGGATCTGATTTACTTATTTCAACTCTATCTAAGTATAAATATGTACTTTCTGATTTATTGTGTAATAATTCAATACCTTTTACATTTATCTTTTTTACCAATTTTTGATTATAAGCATCAACTGCATCTAGTCTATAAATCATGTTGTATTTAAACTTTTCTTTATGCGTTGCAGAATAACGAAGTATAAATAAAGGATTAAATTCTTTCAACAGTTCTTCTGTTTTACCCATTTTCTGTGGTTCATCTATAATAAGAATTGGATTAGTTGCTTTTAATACATCTATAGGCTTCCTTGATTGTAATTCATCTAATTCCTCATATATTCTTCTATTAGCTTTTGATCTTGTATTAAATGCTTGATAATTCATTATCATTACTTGAATACTATTATCTTCTGCAAAATTATTTATATTTGCTATATTAGAGGAATCATTTGAATTATATACAAAGTATCTTATTTTCTTTTTATATAATTCTTGAAAATGGTCTTCTGTAATTTGAAATGACTTTAAAACTCCTTCTCTTATTGCAATACTTGGAACAATAACAATAAATTTGCTCCAGTCATATGCTTTATTTAATTCATACATCGTTTTAATATATGTATAAGTTTTTCCTGTTCCTGTTTCCATTTCAATAGAAAAGTTTTCATATCCTTGATTATCTGTATATTCTAAATTATTTTGCTTTTGAACTGTTCTTATATTTTTTCTTAACTCTTCTCTTGATATCATTATTTTATTATTACCAAAAGAAATAATATCTTCAACTGTACTTTGATTCCAATTTGTTATATCTATTTTTTTCTCTCTTCTTCCTACTAAATCCTGTCTTATTGCTTTAGGTTGTCCTTCAAAACATTTTACTACTGATAGAGAAGCATCTTCTTGATATTGTTGCTTTTTAAACTTTAATTTCATTCTAACCTCTCCTTAAATTACATTTACTTCTGTTTCACTTGATAATTTCTTTATTCTTTCAAAAGTATTAATTTTATCACTATCTGTTTTAAATGAACTTTCTTTAAATACTATTTTTAAAGGTTTACATTTACATATTTCATCAATAATATTTATATCAATAGTATCATCAAAACAAGCTACTAACGAATTTGATTCTACAAAATAAACATTATTATTTAATATTTTCTTTTCTTCTATTGATAAATCTAATGTCAATCCTAAATCTAAAATTACTTGTGTTAATAAATCCTCCGCTGTTCTATTTTCTTTTACATTAGATTCAAACATATTTAATTGAGATTGTTCTAACTCTGTTGGTGTATAATATACATCTTTCATATTTGAAGAGTCTACTCTAAATACTCTAAAGCCATAATCTATATCTGCATTTGTTTTTTCTTTTATTTTTTTCCCTGCTCTCCTAATTCTTTCTTCTCCTACATCGCTTATCGTAAGTAAACCTAGTTCATTAGCTTTTTTATTATCTTTTATACGTTCAGGAATTTGAACCAAAATGAATTTACGCTCAGAATTCTCTTCTGAATTTAATTGCATTATTGCTTCAGCTGTAGTTCCACTACCACTGAAAAAATCTAAAACTGTATCATTTTTATTTGTCCCAAGAATTGATAACATTTTTATTAATTTTACAGGTTTAGGTGTATCAAATGGTACTTTTTCTAAATCATCAAATAATTTTATTAAGTCTTTTTTTGCCATATCAGTATGTCCATAATCTTCGAACCTTAATAAATTTGATGCTTTTCTTCCACTAACATCCGATAAAAATTGTTTTACTGATGGAAAGCTATTACCATCTTTTCCCCACCATATTCTATTTTCTTTAATCAATTTTTTCATTGTTTCAGGAGCATAAACCCAATGTTTTCCTTCAGGGGCATTATATACTTTTCCTGTAGGACCTATAACATCATAATATCCGTTTTTTCTTTCTCCATTTCCTACACAATCTCCCGGTTTCCAATCTCCTCTTGGATCATTATCTGGATTTTTATATCTTAAATTCATTTCCTTAGTTCTAGGTAATTCATTAATTTTAAATAAATCAATATTTTTCGCATAGCAAAGTATAAACTCATAATCATTCGAAAAATATTTTGCTTGATTTTTAGGAGCATAAACTTTTTGCCAGCCTAATTGTGATACAAAACATCTTTCACCAAAAATCTCATCTGTAATTTTCCTCATATTATGTACTTCATTTTCATCGATACTAATAAAAATCATACCATCATTAGTTAATAAATTCCTAGCTAATTTTAGTCTTGGATACATCATAGAAAGCCAATCGCTATGATATTTTCCATTAGAATCCATATTTGAAATTAATCTATTATTATATTCATCAACTTGTCCAGAACCTTCAAGCTCCTGTTCATTAAAAAATTTATCATTATAAATAAAATCATTTCCTGTATTATATGGGGGATCAATATATATCATTTTAATTTTATTTAAGTATGATTCTTGTAGAATTTTTAATACTTCAAGATTATCTCCTTCTATATAAATATTTTTTGTACTATCAAAATCTACTGACTTTTCTTTAAGTGGTCTCAATGTTTTCTCTATTGGAGTATTAGCATTTACAATTGACTGTTTTTTTCCTACCCATGTAAATTCATATTTTTCTTTGCCTTCTTCTATGATATCTTTAGATAATTCTTGCTTTAAAATTTCAAAATCGATTTTTCCTTCGCTAATACAATTAGGAAATAATTCAGATATTTTATTAATATTTCCATTGATAAGATTTTTTGATTTCATCTTCAATTTTTCCATTCTAAACTCTCCTTAAATTACATTTATTTCTGTTTCACTTGATAATTTCTTTATTCTTTCAAAAGTATTAATTTTATCACTATCTGTTTTAAATGAACTTTCTTTAAATACTATTTTTAAAGGTTTACATTTACATATTTCATCAATAATATTTATATCAATAGTATCATCAAAACAAGCTACTAACGAATTTGATTCTACAAAATAAACATTATTATTTAATATTTTCTTTTCTTCTATTGATAAATCTAATGTCAAACCTAAATCTAATATTACTTGTGTTAATAAATCTTCAGCTGTTCTATCTTCTTTTACATTAGATTCAAACATATTTAATTGAGATTGTTGTAACTCTGTTGGAGTATAATATACATCTTTCATATTTGAAGAATCTACTCTATATACTCTAAAGCCATAATCTATATTCGCATTTGTTTCTTCTTTAATTTTTTCTCCAGCTTTTCTAATTCTTTTTTCTCCAATTTCGCATATTGTTTTATATCCGTTTTTGTATGCTTCACTATTAGTTGCATATTTTTCAGGTATTTGAACCATAATAAACTTTCTATTACCATTATCATCACTATTAATTTTAATTACCGCCTGTGCAGTTGAGGAAGAACCTGAAAAAAAGTCTAACACAATTGCATTTTTATCATTTCGTATCGTAGTAAGCAATAAGTATTTAATAAATTCAGATGGCTTTGGAAAATCAAATGGTCTAAAACCAAATAATGCTCTTAATTCACTTGTTCCTTGTGCTGTATTGTATTGATTTGAGGTAATCAAATTTTTATAAGGTACTGTTCTTTCTATGTAATTTCCTTCATTATCCATTTTCTCATATCTTTTATTGTAAACATTCCATTTTTCATCTTTTTGTTTAAATTCTATAAAACCTTCCTTTATACCCCATTCAACTTTTGCTTTACTCCATAAGTAATTCCAACCGTCTTTAGACTTATTACTACTTCCGCCTGGATATCTTATTGTTCCATCTGGCATAGTTATTCCATAATTCAGTGAATCTGAATAATGACTACCAACCCTTCTACGATCTAATTTATCCAGCGCATATTTTCCTCTTTTACTTAAATATTCATCTTCATATATATAACTATTTTCACTTGCTATAAGTCCATCGGAAATAAAATTTTTTCTGCTCTTAGCATATACCAATACATTCTCAGTTATTGTTACTATATCTGTTCCCATATTAGATCCAGCTGTAGATTGCCATATAAAATTCGTTACAAAATTATTTTCACCAAAAATTTCATCACATATCTTAATTAAATTGGCTAATTCATTGTCATCAATACTTATAAAAATAACTCCATCTTCGGTTAATAAATTCCTAGCTAATTTTAGTCTTGGATACATCATAGAAAGCCAATCGCTGTGGAATCTACCATTACTTTCATTATTAGTTATAAGTCTATTATTGTATTCATCAATTTGTCCAGATTCTTTTAGTTCGTCGATTTCTTTCTTTTTAAAATTATCAGTATATACAAAATCATTACCAGTGTTATAAGGTGGATCTATATATATACATCTTATTTTATTTAAGTATGATTCTTGTAGAATTTTTAATACTTCAAGATTATCTCCTTCTATATAAATATTTTTTGTACTATCAAAATTTACTGACTTTTCTTTTACTGGTCTTAAAGTTTTTATTATTGAAGTGTTTGCATTTATTATAGCATCTTTTTTACCAACCCAAGTCAATTGATATTTTTCACTTGAATTCTTATTTTCTGCATACTCCCCAAGTTCTTGCTTTAAGAGTTCAAAATCAATTACCCTTCCATGATCACTTTCTTTAATACAATTAGGGAATAAATCAAATATTATATTTATATTTTCAGTATATATTTTTTTGGAAGTCATATCTAACCTTTTCATTTCTTCCTCCTAAATTTTTTCTATATAATTTATTTTTCTTTTTAAATCTTCTAATCCTATTTTGTTTTGTAGTATTTCTTTTCCAAAATATATTTCGTTTTTGGCTGTTTTTTCAAAAGAATATCTTAATTGATTATTTGGTTCTTTATATTGCATAAAATACAATTCTTCAGTAGTTTCATCTATAAGTAAAAAAGCATAAGGTAATAATTCATCATCAATTTTTATAAATTGCTCTCTACTAATTTTAAATACATTTTTCTTATTTGATATAATAACTAACATTGTATCATTATTAAAATATATAATTTCTATACCTTTGTATATTATTTTTTTAAATTTGTAATTTTCATTTAATATCTTCATTATCTTACTTTTAATCATTTTTTAATTTCTCCATATACTCTTTTAAATACATTATTTTCTTATTTAACTCTACTTTTCTGTTAAATTGTTGTTGCATAGACATTTTATTTTCTAATGTCTTTATTTCTTTTTCTAACTCATTTATACATTTTTGTTTTTCTATTTCTTGTTTTAAATCTAATTCATTATCATCTACATTTCTAATTTGTCTAACTAAATTTTCATAAACTATACTAAGATCTAATCCATTTATTTTAAATTTAATATCTTCATTCCAATTTGAATAAATTATATCATTATCATATTGTATCGCATAAATAAATTCATTATTGTATATAATTTCAAATAAAATTGGATATGGTATCGCCTTTGTAATAAGATTTAATATATTTTTCGCATTGTATTTTTCTTTAAGTATAATTTGAAATACCTCTATTTCTTCTATTTCATTAGTTTTACTAATATTTATATTATCTTCAGATATTTTATATTTCCAATATATTTTCACAATTTTTTCAACAAATTCTTTTTTTAATTTGCTTGATATTTGAACTTTATCATAAAATATTTTCTTTGGAATAACTTTATTTACTTCACATATTTTTGGTATTTCTAACATTAGACAATTACTACAAATGCTATTAACTCAAAATCTTCAATGCCTTTTATTTCGTTTTGTAGCATAGTAGTACCTCCTTTCCTGAACAGACTTTCTATATCAGTTTCTTGTTTTATATTAATAATAGAATCTATACTTTGGTTTAACAGTTCAGAATATTTAGACATATCCATTCCATCATTTGTTTCAGTATTAAATATATTATATGCTTCCTTTATTGGTTCTTTTTTCCCTTTTGAAATATATCTTAGTAAATCTAAAGTATTCTTAACATTCAAATGGTTAGATAATATTTGTCCGTTATCTTTGATATATACAATGTAGAAAGGGTGTAATTGGTTAGAACTTTTAATTTTTACATTTGAGTTAATATTTTTTAGTACAAATATCGTTCCTTTCTCTACACCATTTTTTTTGTCAGAAAGAACTACTGAATGCATACCGTTTACTACAAAGTCTAAATTGCCATTTTCTTTGATATACTCAAGTAAATCCATTCTGTAATCATTCAAACCTAAATCTGTAATAGAAACTCCTGTATTCATATCTTCTAAATCAACTACTTCTTCCTTTAATTTCTGTAATTGTTCTTTTCTATATTCCATATCGTTTGATTGGTTAGTTAAAACATTATCTTCACCAGTAGCTGATATATCTAGCATATACATTCTATTCTCTACTCTATTTTTTAAATTTATATAATCATCTAAGCTCATATTAGGCCAAAAGTTTACTAATTGAATTACTTTATTTTTAGAGCCAATTCTATCAATTCTTCCAAATCTTTGTATTATTCTAACTGGATTCCAATGAATATCATAATTAATTAGATAATCACAGTCTTGTAAGTTTTGCCCTTCACTTATACAGTCAGTTGCAATTAATATATCTATTTCTTCATTTTTACTTCCTTCCAATATATCTCTATTTTTAGAAATAGGAGAAAAATTTATAAGTAAATTATTATAATCTTTGTCTATATTTAAAGTACATCTGTTTGTTCCTGTTCCAGTAATTAAAGCAGTATCAAGATTATATTCTAATTTAATTACTTTGCTTATATTTTCATATAAATAATTTGCTGTATCTGCAAAAGCACTAAATATAATTACTTTTTTATTGTTTTCATTTATTGGCTTATCTATTTTATTTCTTATTGTATTAACTAATTCTTTTAATTTCAGGTCATGTTCAGGAGTAATTTTCTCAAATTCCTTTGATAAATCAGTTAAAATTTCCTGATCATTTTTCAAATCTTCCTTCCACCCAATAGTATTCATGTCTTTTAAATTTATTTTTATTTTTCCACCAATTGAAGAATTATTTTCTAATAAATCTTCAATGTCTTCATCTTCATCATAATTTTCAAGATTAACATTTTCTACTGATTTTTCTGTTCCATTCTTTTCAAATTCATTTATTGAATTTATTGTATTACTTATTAAGTCCAAAATTTTATTGATAGTAATTCTAAATGAGTCTACTGAACTTTCTAATCTCTTTAATAAATTTATCCTCATTAGTTTTTGTAGACTTTGTTCTCTATCTGCTTGTCTTAGTGTTATATTACCACCTTTTACTTTTGTATCATACTTCTTTTCATACAAATCAATCTTGTTTTGTAAAATATAATCAAAAGGTGTATATATAGACATATTAAGTTTTGATAACTTATTATATATTTGTTCCATTGTATAAAAATTATCTAAATCTGTTATTTCCGTTGATTTACTAATTGGTTTTAATCTAGTAGGAAAATTACCGATTTTAGACATATCATAATATTTTTCTATATGTTTTCTGCTTCTAGCTATTGTAACACTATCTAATAATTTAAAAAAATCAAAATCTTTATTTAATTCTTTTAATAAATTATCTGATGTTCTTTCCTCAACAGGCAACTTAGACCATTCATTAAATATTGTTTGAGCATTTTTTAATATTGTATCTATTGATTTTGTCTTGCTAATATTCTCATCTATTTTATCTGTATTTCCTTCATAAGCTAATGCTAATTGATTTTTTAAATCTGTAAATCTATTATTAACTGGTGTTGCTGAAAGCATTAAGACTTTTGTCTTTACTCCAGCTTTCATAACATTATTTAGTAATCTGCTATATCTAGTTTCTCTATCATTTCTTGCATTATTATTCCTAAAATTATGAGATTCATCTATTACTACTAAGTCATAGTTTCCCCAATTTACTCTTGATAAATCAATTCCATTGGAATAACCTTTTTTTCTTGATAAATCAGTATGATACAAAACATCATAGTTAAACCTATCTTTTTGTAAAATATTATCTTTATAATTTGTTTTATAAGTGTTCCAGTTAGCAGCTAATTTTTTTGGACACAACACCAATATGCTTTTATTTCTTTCTTGGTAATATTTAATTACTGCCAAAGCTGTAAAAGTCTTTCCTAATCCAACACTATCAGCTAAAATACATCCATTATATTGTTCCAACTTATTTATTAACCCTAATACAGCATCTTTTTGAAAATCATATAATGTATTCCATATTACTGACTCCTTAAAACCTGTTCTATCATTAGCTAAATTGTCTTCAGATACATCCATTAAAAATTCATTAAATATATTATATAAAATTACATAATATATAAATTCAGGAGAATTTTCCTTATATAAATCTGCTATAAAATCAACTACTTCATCAGTCACATCTTTAAGTATCTTGTCATTATTCCATAATTCATTAAAAGAACTTAAATAATATTTTGTCATTTCATAGTTATCATCGATTTTAGTTACTGGATTAAATACAGTATTGTCTTTTTGATACCCTAGACCAGCTGATGAAAACTCATCAACATTTAGATAGGTTATTTTATCATTTATATTCATAAATTTTTGAATAGGGTTATTGTTTATATTGCTTTTAAATTTTACTTTTTCTTTTATCCAATTAGCACATTCTCTTGCTACTGCTCTTCCATTTAATTTATTTTTTAATTTTATCTCAAACTCTGAACCTACAATACTCTTTTCTCTTTTATAATTATCTATCTCAAATTGTCTTTCTTGTTTTTGTTCTTTCTCTTTTTTTATAAAAGTTGGATTTGTAAATATAAATTCTAATTCATCTATTTTAGATAATTGTTTCTTTAACTCTTCATAACCATACATAGAAAATACTGCTGAAGCAATATAACATTTATCTTTTGTTTTTAATTCTTTCTTTAAGTCATCTCCAAATTTCTCAATTTTATTATCTAAAACTTTCATCTATTTTCTCCGTTTCAACTAAATATTAGATTTCCATTTAATCATTCACATTATAACATATTTTTTTATTTTTTGTTGAATTTTGTCAAAATTAGTAAATAATTCTTTTTATTTTATAATATCTTAATATATCTCTATAAAACTCATAAATAGAAAAAAAGCTATCCTATTTCTTCATAGAATAACTTTTTTATTATAAATTAATATATTTTTCAAGTTATAGTACAAAATGAATTAGGTTTCATAAATATAACTCAATTTACTTTTTCTTATTTTTCGTTGATTTCATTATTTCATCTAATATTTCTTTTGGCTTTTTATCTTGCATTTTATCTTTATTTTGTTCAAAATAAGATATTGTAGCACCAATAATAGGATTTTCTTTGACTTTTTCACTTATATATTCTACCATTTCGTTTATTTTTGTTGGCTCAAGTTTACCATTATATATTGCCTCAGATGCTGCAATAACAGATTCTCCTAATGCAAAAACTATTGCCCCTGCTACAACTCCATTTGCAACAGCTCCTGCTAATGGAATTGCCTTCAATATTGATTTTGCAACAGTTGTTATCATTGTAGACCCAACAATAGCAGTTACTAATTCAACTGAATAATTTACTTTATATATTTTAAATATAAGTTTAGTTAATCCAGTTTCTAATGGCATAAGTATAATTGAATCTGGAAATGGGATAGGTACAGCTCCTATAACAGCTGCTGAAGTAGTTGCACCTACTACTACTCCATTTGCTGTAAATCTCTTTTGCTCTAATACCATTCTATCTCTATTATTTTTATTTATTTTTTTAGCTTCATCAAGACAATCTAGTGTTTGTATGCATAGTTCTTCTATTCCTTTAGGTGCAACTGTCATTTCTTCATTAATTACATATTCTTCTGCAACAACTGGTATAATTTCTTTTAGATTAATATTTTTTGATTTTGAAAATGCTTGTTTTACTGCCTCTATATTTTCCGGAATATCTACTTCTGAATAGGACTTTGTAATTACAGCAAATACTGGTATATTCTTCCATCCTTTTATAGCTTTATTCATCAAATTTATATTGTGAGAGAAAGTCCTTCTTGCAGTACCTTCAATACAATACCATATTGCATCTATTCCAATTTCTGATGAATTTTCTTTGTTAGAAATTTGTTCTTTTGTATATTTCTTTACTTGATGGATTGTTTTCCATTGTTCAAATATATTATATTCAAATCCTTTTGTATCAATACATCTTATTGGCCAAGTTGCAGATTCATAAACATCTATTTTTTGAGTATTACCTTCTCCTACACCTGTAATTACCTCTGTTCCAGATATGGCTTTTATAAGAGTGCTTTTTCCAGCACCACTAGCTCCTAAAACTAATATATTCATTTTTTCATTTTCTTCCATCTTTTTTCCTCCATCATGGTACTTATAATTTGAAATATATAATAGATTAATCTTTATAAAATCTATATTCTTTTTCATCTATTTTAAAATATGGTACAAACTTATTATTTTCAAATTTAAAAACTATTTTAAAATCCATATCATTATTAAATACATCATCTTGATTTTGATTATCCCCTTTTTCTCTATGACCATATATAACTACTTCACCATTTTCAACTTTCATATCAAGATATTGATCCGTAGAAATTGCTCTACCATAGCCATTAAAAAAAATCATTTTACTATAATCTCCTCTTAGATTATAACTTTCTTCAGTTTTATTATTTATATCTATTCTATGAATAAATGTTTGAGGTCTATTAAATTCGCCTTTGCTATTACATAGAAAAAGATTATCTTTAAATTCACATACATAATCAAAACTTTTTCCTAAATTATAAATTTTTCTAGGATTCTTTTTTAATTGTCCTAATATATATGTATAATGCAATGTTTCATCTGGTCTGTAATGATAAAATATGTATTTATCGTTATCGCAAATTTTCTCTATTAAAACATTTGGATTTTTCTGTTCTTTACTAAAATCTACTTTCACTTTTTCAAATAAGTCATATTGATACATCTTTTTTTTGAATAATCCCATTCTCTTTCTCCTTTTTTTATTTTTCATTTTTTACAAAAAAATTTAACAAATCACCATATCTTGAAGTTGCCTTATCTATATCACCATTTTTGGTGCTTTTACTAAAAATGAAATCTCCTATACTATTACTAAATGTTTTTATTTCCTCTTTTGAATAATCTCTATTTTCAATATTTATTCCCAACTCTCTTAATAATTGTTGATTTTTATTTGTTAAATCTAATTTTAAATTCATTTTATTGTATCTCCTTTTTTTATTATTTCAAAAGAAATATATCATAAGTAAACTATTTTTTCAATGAACAGAAATATCAAAAAAGATTATTAGATTAAATTTAATATTTATTCTTTAAATTTCTTATTAATTTTTTAATTATATTACCTTGTTCTTTAGTAATTCCTTCATTTACTACTGCTAAATTTACTAAAGTAATTGCATTATCTAATGTAAATACATCTGATTTTCCACTCTTTATTTTCTTAAAATAATAATTTATTTCATCCAAAACATAATCTGGTGTATATGAAGGAAATTCTACATTTGTTTGCTCCATTTAAATCGTACCTTTCTTAATATTTTCTCTATTTTAACATTTTGACCACTTCAATCCAATAAACTACTTCGATAAATTGAACTAATTTTGTATTTTTTCAATTCGCCCAAGTAGAGAAATTAGCTGATTCTATATAATTTTTTATGAATTTACACATACTATGGAGGGATAAAAAACATGAAATTGTCTGATGCTATTAGAAAAAGAATTAAATATTTTTTGAAAATAAATAATATGAAAATATGGGATCTTTGCAAAGAAACAGGTGTACCTTGCTCTACTATTACTACATTTATGAAGGGCAAAACTGAACTTTTAAAATTAGATACATTACTTCATATTTGCGAGGGGTTTAATATAACTTTAGGAGAATTTTTTACAGATTCAATTTTTGATGAAACTTACCAAGAAAACAATAAAGACTAACTATTTATGAATATTATATAAAACAAAAAATAGTATCAGGCAAAGCATTAAACTTTACCTGATACTATTTTTATTAATATTTTGGACTACCATATCCAATTACCTGAGCATCATCAAGTGAGTACATTCTTTCAGCACACTTATTGTTTGTATTCCCTTCTATTGTATAAATAGTTCTGTTAGTTAAATCCGTTCTTGTAACTATTCCAACATGATCACATCTCCCATCTTGACTACCATTTTCTTCATACCAATCAAAAAATATTATATCCCCTGCTATTGGATAGTAACTTTCCCCTCTATCATTCCATTGATTTCTTTCTTTAAACCAATTTACTCCATCTGAACAAAGAGAAAATTTTGGTATAATTCCTTTTGAAATATATCCACACTGATCTGCACACCAAGACACAAAACAAGCACACCATTCAACATGTTCATTAAATCCATACCATTTCCAAAATTTATCTCCACCTTCGTTACCAATTTGAGCTTTTGCAACTAATACAATTTCCGAACTTGGAATTCCAGAATTTTCAGAACCTTCATCATCATTAAAAAGAACTGCGACAAAACCAGCAATTAAAGCTATAATTAATATAATAACAACAGCAACCCATCCACCAGCAATTATTGCAGAAACAATAGCTTTTGTACCAGCAATTATTGCTTTTATTGCAGTTATAGTAGCTTTTACCACTGCTTTTGTTGCTCTTACTGTAGTTTGTATTACTTGTTTTGATGCTCTTG
The DNA here is from genome assembly GCA_930990555.1 of uncultured Clostridium sp. GTDB lineage: Bacteria > Bacillota > Clostridia > TANB77 > CAG-508 > Merdicola. Next base: position 24,433 of record CAKNPW010000025.1, read on the forward strand.
CTATTCGTTGTGTCATTTTGACACTTTCCTTTGCTATTTTTTTGCTATTTTTTGCTATATGTTCTGTTGTCTTTATTCCTTTTTTAGCAAGTATTTTTGTATTCTTACTTGTTTTGATACTTTGTTTCATACCTTTTTTTATTGTTTTGCTTGAGTTATCAACTACATTTTTTAATTGTCCTGTTTTTTTATTTTTAATTCTATTTTTTAATGTTGAAATTCTTTGTTTTCCTTTTATAAAATTTTCTTGTGTTTCTGTTAATGATTTTTTTCTTATCTCATTACCTCTTTGTAAACCTTTTTTTGAAATATAATTCATACTATCTTGAACTTTATTGCTTGCATAATTCTCTGCTGAACTATTACTTTCATTAGATGTTAATTCGTTAAGTTTCTCTTTGGTTGTTACTAAATTATCTTTAATTCTTTCTACACCTATTTTACCCTTATCCATTTTCTTTATAGTTTCTTGAGGTTTTACTTTTATTTTTACATTTGCCAAAATATCTTCTCCTTTCAATGAAGTATAAAATATAAAAAAAGAAGTCAAATTTGACTTCCATTCTTTATATCTTTTAAAAAGTTTTTATTATTTATTTAAAACTTTATTAAATTTATCGCATAAATCAACTATATAATCATATCTTATTAATTCATTCTGCCATGTTTTATTTATATTTTCTATACCATAGTATAATCCTGCTAACCCTCCTACACAAGCTCCTATTGTATCAGTATCATTTCCTAAATTAATTGCTCCAATTATAGCTTGATTAAATGTTTTTGTATTTAATAAAACCCAAATTGTAGCTTCTAAGGTGTCAACAATAAAACCTGTAGATTTTATTTCTTCTAATGAGTATTTATTTATATTTTTTTTCAATATCCTATAATATCTATTTATGGTTTCTTCTTTAAAATAAATATCATACTTAATTTTTTTTACTGTTTTATATGCTTGTACTAAATTTTTGTTTTTTAATAATTCTATTCCATACATAACATATATAAAACAGCCCATAATACTAATTTCATGTCTATGAGTAATAGAAGATACATTTTTTACTACTTCATATATTTCTTTTGCTTTCATTTCTTTTGCATAGCAATAATAAATTAATGGTAACATTCTCATTAAAGAGCCATTTCCATTGTCCATTTCAGAAGTACCTCCACATTTTTCTGCTATATCTTCTTTATTTTCATATCTGCCTATTGCTCTCAAACATGTTCTTCCTATATCAAACACTTTATCAGTTGGGGTATATTTTGCGTTTTTTACCCATTCTAAAAAATTGTTTGCTATAGTATCAAAATTTATATCATTATCTTTAATTATTGCATCCATTGTAGCTAAAGTCATTGATGAATCATCAGACCAAGCTCCTTTTGGAACATTATGACTTCCATATCCTAACATTTCAGTTATAGGTTTTTGCATTAGCTTTTCTCTCATACAAAATTCTAATGGTACACCCATTGCATCTCCTACGACAAAACCTATAATTCCTGCTTTAGAATCTATCATTTTCCTCCTCCTCTTCTTGCCAAAAGATTAATAAAGTCTAATAGTTATTTTAGATATTTTAAATAAAATTCTGCTATATTCTTTATAAATTTACCTGCAGGTGAGTTTTCTTGTTTATCAGCTTGAACCTGTTTATATAAATATAAAACTATTCCAATATTATTTTTATCAAAAAATTCTGGTATATTTTCTTTAGTAATTATTTTCATTGCTTCTTCAACTTCTGGTATTTGCTTATCTCCAGTTTTTGAAAATATATATTGTAATTCATTAATAACTAAATCATTTTTTGTATTATCAAATTGTATAGAATAGACATATAAACATTTAGCCAGTTCAAATTCTCCTTTTTCTATATAATAGTACCCTAAATCTCTATAAAATCTTCCCAAATCATTTGGCAGATAAACATATTTATATGTTCTATCTATTTCTTCCTTAATTAATTTTAAATCTCCCTTTCTTTTATATGCATCTATTAATTCAAACCTTGCAGTTGCATTATATGGGTTAAATTTTATTGATTTATTCAAATATTCAACTGCCTTATCAATATTCTTTTCTTCAATAGCTATTGAACCAAGTCTTAAATATCCTGTTGAATAATCAATACCTATATCTTTTGCTCTTTTTTCAGGATTAAGTTCATTGCACAACAAAAATTCAATGGAATTTCTTGGAGAATATGGTATACTCACTCTATCTTCCTTGACTATTTGGTCTGTTTTTATAAATTCTTCTAATTCTTTTTTAGCATTTTTCAAATCTCCTACTCTCATATAATCTTGACCTTTTTCTAAATGTGATATGATATCTTTATAAATAACATTATTAAGTTCTTCTTTTTTTTCATCAGAAGTATTTTCAAAAATCATTCTTCCTATTTCTTTTAAAATCTCATTAGACATTTCATGTTTTTTATATTTTTCACACATCTTTTTTAAATGTTTCAAATTACTTTCTTTATCATCACTCAAATTTGCTTTTATTTGTGCTATTATTTCTTCATAATTTTCTGTTTCTTTTTTATTAAAAAATAATCCCATTATAAACACCTCTAATTTATAAAATACATATTTACATCTTCTGTTGCATTATATCATAGCAGTTTGTTTTTCTCAACTTCATTAAAACCTTATTATACTTCACTAAATCTTTTTTGCTACAATGACCATTCTTCCATTTTTTTGTGAATATTCACATGTAGAAAGAGTTATGAATTTATCTCCATGTTTAACTTTCATTCCTGTATTGTAAATTTCTAATTTTTTACAATTAATAACAAAATCATTAAATTCATCTTCACTATTAAAATCATAATAATTATAATATTTGAAACCTTCATCTGTATAAGCAATAGTTTTAAAAACAAAAGCTATCTCATATTTGTTTTCTACTGTTTTATTATTTTCTAAAGTATAAAATTTTACATATTTATGATTGTTATAAAATTCATAATTCTTATAACAATCTAATTGTGAGAACATTTGATTATCTTTCATGTGGTGTCCATATATTATTAAATTATCACTTGAATTTATTTTGCAATATTCTGCTAAATATGGAGTTCCATGACTTGAATAATTTTTATATATATTTCTATGAAGATAATAATTACCCTTTTGCATAACAGGATAATCTATATTTGTTCCATCTATTTTTATCCAACCTACTACATCTGAATTTATATTTTTAATATTTTTCAAATTATAATTATCCTTTGGTGTCTTTTTTTCATTATTTTTAATAACATTATCATTTTTATCATTTTTTGTTACTATTTGTTGTAAATCATCATATATATCATTTTGTTTCTTACTTTCTAAAATTTCTTTAATAATAAAAAAGCTACTAATAGCAAAAATAACTATTAGTAGCAATAAAATAAATTTATATTTTTTATTCATTTAAACCTTCTCCTGGTTTTGTTGTCATTAATTTATAAAGTTCTGTATTCTTTGGAAATCTATTAGAAAAAGGAACTAAAGATGAACCTACTTTAATAAGTCCTTCTCCAGCTCCTACATTTGTTATATAACTCATTTGTAAATCTGAAATATTAAGCAATTTTGCTAATTCTATTCTATCAGTGCTTGCTTGATTAAGCATTATAATAAATTCAGAGTTTGCAAGCATTGTTCTAGCAG